>CAZJTO010000194.1:0-5243 GCA_964548935.1 uncultured Saprospiraceae bacterium | reverse complement strand
AGGCATTTTGAAGGGCATCGGCAGCATCATCTGTATCATTGATCATTCGCATACACACGTTATACATAGCATCACAATAGTCTTGATAGAGTCTCTTTTGCGCTAGTCGCTCGCCCCGCTTGCAGGCTTCGATTAGCTCCTCTCTTTTATCTATTGTATGCGCAGTCAATTTATTTGGTTTGGTGCTCTAAGGACGGCGAGTACTCTTAGAGGGTTGCATCATTGTGTTTTATTTATTTGCCCGAGTTACTGAAGGGGGCTCCCATAGCCTGTCTAATATGGCATCTGTAGGCCAATATAATCGCATGGTCAGTGAGAACTCTTGATCATCCCTCACTGGGAGCCAGTTGCTTTCTGACAGAGTAGTTGGAGGCTCAGCTTGTATCAGGAGGTCGAGAGAACCATCGTCATTATATTGAAGTGAGTCATTGCTGTTGATCGCATAGCGGTCGTATCCATGCTCGATTAAGAAATCATCTGGGTTGTAGGCGGTCAATGACCAAAATCCTCGTACTGGAGGAATAGCTGCTGCCTCCATATGGATCGTATAAGATTGAGCACCATCCAAGGTCTCTCCCTGATCATCGACAGTAGTAAATGGATAAATCGCATCCGCTGCAAGATTGGCACCTAATCCTACGAATGATACATAACTGCGTATGAGATAGTCATCTTGATATTCTCCAAGCTTGGAGGTGATGATGGTCCAATTGTTTTTCATAAAAGCTGGATCGGGATTGGCTTTGCGCTTTCTCATCCGCTTGTGGACGACGGAGGGTATGGCTTTTAGTTTTTGGGTAAGGATGAAGTTGTCTGTCGGCAGTTCAAATCGCTCCCCTGCTTCGATGCCGATTGCTGCCATGCGATCTAGTAGTTGTTGGTCGTAGTTCGCCGCTTGTTGTTCATTCATCAGTAGGCTGAGCTGATTGATGAATTGTTCCGTGGAGAGCGCTTCCATTTGCGCTACCGGAGCTTGGGCGGCTCTCTCGAATAGGGTTCCTTGGGGCGCTACATAGCTGCTGTCTCCTATTGAGGAGTGTGGGATTAGGGACATCTGATCTTGAATCTGTCTCACTACGGTGCTGCCATCGTGATCGTTATAGGTTTCGATACGGCCGATCAGCCAAGCCATGTCCGTTGGAGAGCGGAGCACGGTATATCCTGTGGTATCTATGTCAGTGTGATCCGGCCCGACGATCAATAGATCGAGTTCATCTGAGCCGCTGGTTCTGGTGCCAGGATTGGCAAATACATTGGTGAAGGCATCATAAAAACACAACAAATAGTACCGCTCGGTTGCAGGCATATGCAACACCTGTGGGCCCTCGGTTAGATCAAACCATGCTATAGAATAATAGGTGTCTACATTGGGCTTGACAACTGCAGTGGTCGTATGATCTGGAAACTTGCGATAGTGTCCGAGTTGATTGATCGGAGCACGGGGAAGTGTTGGATGTGGTGTTATGGCGTTGGTGCCAAGCTGCTTCGTATAATTCATGAGCAGGAGGGGATAACCATAGAGATAGGCATCCACGACAGTATTCATATAATCATCTGATGAGATGTGCGTGATGGTTCCTTCAGCGGTAGAGACTGTGACCTCGTTATTGCAGGCGCAGAGTATAAGGAAGAGGAATGTCCAGTAGTAGTTGTTCATAAGATCGGTTCAGTTAGCTAATCAGCGTGGCTATAGCCGCATCTACCAGTTCAAGACTAAAGCTACCACTCATTTCTAAATCCTTATCGATGATCAGTTCATTTTGATAGAGTTGCAAGGTACTGATGACCTGAGCATTGAGGGCGATGAGAGATTGCTCCAGTGAGATCAGTGCTTTTGCGCCACGTGACTCATGGGGCGCATAGATAATCGGCAGTGTCCTCTTGTTATTCATCTCCCCAGACTCGGTGAGCCACTCAAGTGCATTTTTAAGTATGGCGGGGATATTATGGATGTACTCTGGAGTCGAGATCAATACGGCATTTGCTCTGCTGATAGAATTTCTGAATTGGATCACGGGATCATTGATTAATCCCGACTCCTGATCCGCCAAGTATAGCGGGAGATCAGAGAGATCTAGATACAACTCAACCGTATAGTTGCCATATCTCTTTGCTATGGCCTGTAGCAATCGGGCATTGTGAGCATCGGGGCGAGACGATCCATTGATGGCGAGGATATGATTAGCCATATTACTGCTTGTGTATTAAATGAGACCTACCAAGGAACAGTAGCGGGAGCATCAAGGCTAACGATCCGATAACTGTAATTCTAAGAATCAAGCTCAGACTCTCCCAATTCAGGATGTCACCTTGATCGACTACCTGCGACAGCCCAAATAGTACAATGAAAAAACTCAGGCGGCACAATAGACTTAAGACCGAGTGATAAGTCGCTCTTTGACCAGCATCAATGCGTGGTGTGATGATGGCATTCATGGGCGCTTTAATCGCCATCCAAGGCGTAGACCTGAGCAAGACAAATCCAAGAGCAATTACGTGGAGCATCGAAGACATAACGACTACGACAGCAGTAATTACGATGATGGCGAGACTCAAGAAGTTAAATATGCCCAGCTTGCGAGACCAAATCATACTATAGCCTGCGCCAATCGCAGAGACATATCGTGCCGTAGCATAGATGATACCCGACACCAAAGGCACCGACAATCCATAGATGAGATTCTGATCTGAGAGAATCTGTATGTAGGGTTGATAAAATTCATAAGGCACATGGGTAATACAATAGAATATGATGAAGTAAGCGGCCAACCAGCCAAGGGGCCTGACCTTCAAATAGGCAAATGTGGTGGTTAGCTGGCTAATGATCGGTTTTGTGTTAGCATCCTGATCAGATGAATCAGGGGGCTCAACAAATCCGATGGCGATGATCACGGCAATGATCCCAGCTGCCAAGCTGACCACATAGGCCAAGGACAGATTGCTCGTCGCTAAGTAGCCGCCGATGAGCGCCGCTGTGCCACCAGCGATGCTGCCATATTTATTAGCCGTGGCTTCACGATCGCCATATTCTGCGTCTTTTTGAACGGCGAGCAGAGACTCATAATGAAATACCGTGTTCGTACCTGAGATGAATGACATATGTGCAGCAAAACCGACTTGACCTAAAGCTAAAATCAAGAAATTGTCACCATATAAGTAGAGCAGGCAAGCTACGATCAGTGCGGCAGCACCTACGACCAGAGTAAGCCGTCGCCCCACTAAATCCGAAAAATATCCCGACGGCACCTCCAGGATAACGACAGTCATATAATAGACTGACTCTAGGAGTAAGACTTCCTGTAGCGATAGCTTACTACTGAAATACAGAAAGAACACCGGCATGAAAGCCAAGAATGAGCACGCCGCATAGTAATATGGGTATGCCTTGTAATTATATGTAAGTGTTCGATAGATAGGGTAAGGATATCACTTTTAGGATGATATTAAGCATTAATGGAACATTGAGATTGCGATCTGCTAAGCCATTAGCACCACTTAGTGGGCTTGTTTTTAAATACATCCCGTATTATGATCGCCTCGTCGAATAATAATTGACTCTTGGCACTCGTCTTTTATCTTCCATTTATTCTTTACGCTATTAATCCAATCAAAGATGAATTCCCTCAAAGACTTCTTTATTTTTTGTTCCGGAGCCAATCGATCTATCCTCAAGAGGACACCCACCGAAATCAACAAGTATGTTGGCATTGGCGCTACTATCTTCTTCACTGGAGTATTTGCTGCCATCGCTGCCGGGTATGCGCTATATACGGTATTTGACTCATACCTCTTGGTGGTGCCTATCGCTGTATTATGGGGTTTAATGATTTTTAATTTGGATCGGTTTATTGTATCAACCATGAAAAAGAAGGGTGCATTCTATAGGGACTTTGCTGCGGCTGCCCCTCGCTTGATCCTCGCCGTTTTGATCGCAGTTGTAATCGCTAAGCCACTAGAGTTGAAAATATTTGAAAGTGAAATCCAAGCCGAGCTGGTCCAAATGCAACAAGAAAATTATAAGAAACAAGATGACTTGGTTCGCTCAAGATATACTATGCAGATCGATACTTTAAAGTCTGAGATTGTGGCATTAAAAAGTGAGCTCAGTATCAAGTCCACTGAGAGAGATCGATTAGTCAATGAGGCCATCATGGAAGCTGATGGAACAGGAGGATCTAAGAATAAAAACCTCGGGCCAATCTATAAAGCGAAACGAGCTGCTGCTGATCTCGTACAGCTAGAATTGGACGACCTAACTGAGGAAAACAATGCATTGATTGCTGCAAAACAATCCAACATCGATCAGTTGGAAACTCAGATGGACCGTGATAAGTCTGGCTTAGAACGGGTCGCCATGTCTGGTTTTGCAGCTCGATTAGAAGGTCTCGAGAGAGCCACGAAGAGAAGTCAGGCGATCTATATCGCTAACATCTTTATCATGCTCTTATTTATCGCAGTTGAGCTTGCTCCTGTCCTAGCCAAATTAATACTGGAACGCAGCCCATATGATTATGTGCTGGACAAACATGAACATCTCTTCGCCTCGAGTCATCAAGCCTTTACGTCCAAACAGATCCATACCGTTGAGAACGAAGCCAGATTTAACCGAGAGACCTCCGATCATAAAACCGCATTGGCCATACGAGCTGAAAATGAACTGGCAGAAGAAGCAGTCAGAAGAAAGATCGAAGAGTTAAAGGGAAGGACGACTTTATCCAGAGGATTTTTCAAAGAATCTAGCTTGTTGGAAGGGTAGCGAGATACATGCCATCACGATGAGTGACAGCATCAAAGAATGTCAATCCTCCTCTTTGTAAGACGGGGTAGTGATCAAGCTAGATAAACTGACACAGGACACCCCCTATCAGCCCCAAGCAGACGATCCAAAATCCGATATGGATCATGGCGTATTTAAAAGACCTGTTTTCAAATAGCGTATGCATACCGATCAGTGGGAGGCTTATAAATAATGCTAACTCCATGCCGTGGATCACCCCATGACCAAAGGTGCGATGACGAGTGCCATAGTTGGACATAAACTCCTGAATCGATTGCGAGATACTACTACTCGCATCTTGGGTCGCCGGATCAAACAAAAACACCTGAAAGATGGCCACCTGATGGACTGAGTAGATCAAGGCAATATAGGAGGCCAGTAAGCCAAACCCATAGGATAGCAATAGCACCTTGACTAAGTTGACTGACTCGGCGCGCTCATTAGTGATTTCAGCATATCGCAGCCA
>CAZJTO010000193.1:0-5255 GCA_964548935.1 uncultured Saprospiraceae bacterium | reverse complement strand
TCCTTAAGTACGAAGTTTAAATCGCGGTCTAAACCTTCAAGGACACCGTTGATCCATTGCTTAGGGCTATCATTGGAGCCAAATGTAGATTTAAAGGACTTCGTCACCATTGAGAAGAAGCCCAAACCCTCTTTTAGTTCGTCGAGTTTTGGTTGTGTAACGTTGTCATAAGCGGCTATCAGATTTTCCACAAGGATATCCACCTGCTTAGTTGTTTTTACTTCTTGCTGAGACAAGGTTTCCTTGATATCATTGCGGAACAGGATGTCAGCATCATATTGCTCCTTGCGGATATCAACTCCTTGCTTGAGTTTGTGATGGATATTAGTGATCGTTTCGAGGTTGTTGAGTTGTTTGAGGATGGGTGCTTGTCCTGACAATAGGTTGTCTTCGATATAAGAGCGCAACTCTCCAAATCCACTTTCCTCATGATCACCAGCGATCTCTTGTTTGGCTGATACATTGAATACCTTTGGTTCTTTGATCCCTTTCTTAATAGCGTGATCTCTGACGCCTCGGTTGTTAATGCTGAGGTCATCCGGTTCCATCAAATCTTTTTGCTGTAGGACGAAGATTACCTTCTTCCACCACTCTGCATTGATATAATCGAAAAAAGTCCATGACGACTCCCTATATGGGTTCTTAGCCTCAAATACGAATACGATTAAGTCTGCTGCTGGCACAAAACGCTCTGTGATCTCCTGATGGTGGTCCACGATTGTATTCGTACCTGGAGTATCTACAATAGATATTTCTTTAAGGATATCGACGGGTTGGTAGATCTTTTTAAGGTATTGATTGACGATCACTTCACTTTCCTCATCGCCATAAGTAATCTCCTGAATGGTATCGGTCATCGGCGAAGGAGCTACCTTACAGATTTCTTTGCCGGTACTTAGTAGTGCATTGATGAAACTACTCTTGCCAGCCTTGACCTCACCAACTATAACAAAGAGATATGGATCCTTAATATGCGATTTCAGATCATCGGTGGTCTCAATGAGTTCCTGATGACCGATATCGTCAGTGAGCGCATGAAGACTATCAGCAATGCTGGTTACTTCATCTTTGATGAGCTCTATGGAGGGTTTAGTTTGTTTTTGGAACATTACTTTATATCTGCTTAAGGTAGACTATTGACTCGGGCCCACAACTGAATAATAGATCAATCACACTCAAGCCTCCACAAAATGGATATCGCTCCTCATGTACTTGCGGGTATATTATATGATCTTGAGACGAAAAATACGCATCACTGGGTACAAATTTATTTCTCATATCAATATCTTCTTCATCAACAGCTTTTTTATAAGTCAGGCTCTGTTGTATATCTACAGAGATACCTATTGTGTCAAGGATCCAAGACAAGACAGAGTTGTTTAATTCTAGTAACGATTCGGGAGATTTTGAGACTACATCTATCAGGTCATGGATATAGTCTTGATAGTACGGAGCGCTGCCGTAGTTAGTCCGCATTACTTTAGAAAGGTGCAAGATCCAATTGTCATCTTGGCTGATGATTACATCCCCAATCTTACATTGCTGATTTTTACCCTTCTGAAGTGGTATGGAGAACAATTCTGGACCTTGAGCAGTCTTGATATACATTCGGTTTCTGAATGATCTCTTTTGATAGTTTTCATGGGCCTCCAAAACTACCGTATTATTGTGAGCCATAGCTGCGACCACTGAAACTGGAGGGCAAAACATGGACTCAATCAATATCATAGCACAAGTATAACGAATGTCAATAATTGCTAAGCAGGTTAAATACCATCCTGACATGCTTCAACCCTATCCGTGGGTGACATATGGCCAGCAGTACGATCTGATCGTGATTATTCCAGCGTCTGATGAACCAGATATTCTCTCAACTATTGCATCAATAAATGATAGCGTGCATGACAAGGACTATGCGGTGATCATCTTAATCAATGAATCCGAACAATGCTCTGTCGATCAACACAAGTTGAACAAGCGCTCCTACGATTTGATAGCTCAATATGATCCCGAGCAGAGCCATCTGCACCTCTTTGTCTATTATGTCACAGGGATAGAATCAAAGAAGGCTGGGGTAGGACTGGCGCGCAGATTAGCTATGGATCAAGCCGTATTCATGACGGTTGATAAGGAGACACCGATTGTCAATCTTGACGCTGATTGCACTGTTAATCAGGACTATCTCTCTGCAATCCATCAATATGCTCATGATCACCCTAAGGTAGAGCTGATGAATATACACTACGAGCATCCTCATGATCATGAATCGATCATACAGTATGAATTGCACCTCAGGTACTTTATTGAGGTGCAGCGATTGCTCCGATTGCCATATGCATATCACACTGTGGGTAGCTCTTTTGCCGTAAGAGCAGGTGCCTATGTACAGGTAGGTCGTATGAACTTGCGCAAAGCCGGTGAGGACTTTTATTTTATCCACAAGTTTACTAAGAAAGGCACCCTTGGAGAGTGTCCAGCTGCTGTGGTGACACCATCGTCCCGATCATCAGATCGTGTGCCTTTTGGGACAGGTAGGGCAATGATACAAATGGAAGGTCAGGAGGATTATCACTCCTATAATATTCAATCCTTCATTGAGTTGCAGCCATTTCTATCAAGGGTTAGTACACTTTATAAATCAGATGAGGAAAGCTTAGGTCAGGTACTAAAATTACTCCCTTCAGCAGCCCAGGATTATTTTCTATCGGTAAACTTCGTCGAGACTATGCACAAGTTGAGTAAGAATGCCAAATCTGTTGTCACCTTTGAGAAGGCATTCTATCAATGGTTTGACGCTTTCAAGTTGATGAAATACTTACATTTTATGCGAGATCATGGATATGAGGATCAACCTGTCCTAGACGAGGCCAGTAAACTACTCAAACTCTTGCAGCAAGAATGCCCTCACACTAGCGGCGATCTATTGAATCATTATCGCAAGCTGCAGAAAGTCTAATGCTCAATGCAAGGCGGCCTTAATCTCCAATGATTGGATCGCCTCAGCTTCTCGTTCCATCCACCAATCCAAGCGCTCATAGACGCGATCCTCTTCAAAGTAGTGCAGGGCCATCTTAACAAAAATATGTCCGTGCTTAGCTTCCGATGTCCACAGCGCTTTGTAGAATGACTGTAGCTCTGGTTCTTCTTGAGCCTCAGCGATCATTCTAAATCGCTCGGCTCCCCGTGTTTCAACAGCCGATGCAATCAAGAGCCTATCCATTAACCGCTCATTGCGTCCAGAATGACATTGTTTAATCAGCTGTGAGACATATACGTCCTCGCCGATAGAGTGGCGCAGCGATATACCCCTCATTCTCATGAGCTTGTACACTTGCTCAAAGTGTTCAAGCTCCTCGATGCCCGTTTCGATGAGTTCTGGTATGATCTCGTTGCGGTCGGGGTACTTAGCTACGAAGCTCATTGCCATAGCCGACGCTTTACGTTCGCAGTCAGCATGATCCTGTAAAAATGAATCAAAATCACCCATTACAGCATCTAACCACTCCTGAGAGCTGGCTATCTTAAGATCTAAATTAAGCTTCATGGTGATATTTATGCAAGAATTACTCCTTTGGCACGGTAGTTGAAATGTATAGAGTAATTCGTTTTCATCTTAAGAGAATTAATAAGGTTATATGGTGCTGTTTAAAGAAACAGTACCATTTTTTTTTGCCCTAAGCTATCTGACCATATTAAAGTATACGAACGCTAGTATTAAAAAGACGAGCGTTATACCTACTGCCCAGTAGAGCATTCTCTTCTCCTCTGCCTTATTCTTCTTCTCAATCATCTGTTGTTTCCGGCTCTTCCGTTTCTTCGCCATTTAGTTCTTGTTTTTCGTTAGAGTGACTAATATATAAATCTCATCTCCAATAATTATAAAAATCTGTCACACGATCATCAACTAATATGTCACTCATCTTTAGCGGACTCTTAAGTTGTACTCCTTCGAGGTGGGTACACCTGCTCAGCGCAACATAGGTCTGACCATACTCAAATGCGCCACGACCCATATCGATATATACTCGGTTGAAGGTCTTTCCCTGACTCTTGTGTATAGTCATCGCCCATGCTAATTTCAGGGGCCATTGCTCAAAAGTGCCGATGATTGCGGCTTCAATCCGATTCTTAGATTCGTTCCATTCATACTTGATCATCTCCCAAGTCTGTTTTTCCAGTTCTATTCTCTTGGGAGTGTCATCGTCGTTGTAGATCTCTACTGTAATATGCTGTTCTGATAGGCTGATGATATTTCCTATCGAACCATTGACAAATCGCCTGTTGGGATCATTTCGAACCATCATGACCTGGGCGCCATTCTTTAGGATCAGATTGAGATCAGTAGGGTAGACTCGCGGGTCAAAACGACCATTGACCTTGGCAGTATAGTTGATCCCAGGCAGGTCGATTTGATTCAATTCAAGCGTATTAATTTTTCGGACGATATCATTGCGAGTGGTCAGTGTGATACTGCCTTGGAGGATATGCTCACGGTCTGTCACTCGCTCATTAATAGTCTCGAGGTCATCAAAATCCAGTTGTCTCGTTCGGATCGCATCAAGAAGATTGATGAAGTGTCGTTCATTTTGACGATAGACTTTGGTGAGCTCAACGGTTTCCATCTGTTGTGAGATCTCCTGATAGATATTAGAGGAGAAGAAGTATGGCGTACCATACTTATCCCTCAGGTATTGTCGCTCAAACTGTGAGGCTACAACTGGAGGTAGTTGATAAAGATCTCCAAACAAAATGATACGCACGCCGCCAAATGGCTCATCAATATCCCGGTTTAACCTCAAGTGATAATCCAATACATCAAATAGGTCAGCCCTCACCATAGATATCTCGTCTATGACCAAGACTTCGAGCTTTTGGTATAGGCGGCGATCACGAGCCCGATGGATATCATGTGGCTCCAATAAACGAGGTGGAATCTTAAAAAATGAATGTATCGTCTGTCCTCGCACATTGAGTGCAGCAACGCCAGTTGGTGCAACTACAGCGATGCGCTTACGACTAGTATTGCGAAATAACGAGAGGAGTGTGGACTTGCCAGTTCCCGCCTTGCCCGATATGAATATATGCTGTGTACTATGCTCAAGCTGATTGAGGGCATATGTGAGTTCAGGATGTAAGACGAGAGGCTCCTTTCCGATCATAATATCGCTGTCAAAATAGGATTATAGTCTGGCAATTATCGCAGAGATATTTTTTAAATCTAAAAACTCCAGTACATTTGCAGCCGCTTAGATGGT
>CAZJTO010000192.1:0-5296 GCA_964548935.1 uncultured Saprospiraceae bacterium | reverse complement strand
CTCCTAAAACCAACACACTAATGTGCCAATCCTTAAGGGAGCGCAAATATACACTAACTATATCTCTACTGCCAAATAGATTTCAAAGGTTTTTCAAAGAAATGTATCATTAATTCTAGGTGGTCAAACAGCCTCATTCATGAGGCCAACAAATACGGGCCTTGAGTCAAAATAAGATACTTTTATCCGATAAAAAAGAATTTGAAACAAATTGATAAAAAGGATAAAATAGGCTTTCAAGCAGCGGTAAAGGGTATTGTTTTTACGGGAAAGGGTGGCAATTTCAAGATCATGGGAATCATAGGTGTAATTGCATTGATCCTGTCTGCCATACTCAATCTCTCAAATATCGAGTGGAGTCTCATCATCTTATGCATCACAATTGTGCTTACAGCCGAAGCAATAAATACCGCAATTGAATTAATCTGTGATTACGTAAATCCTCATTATGATAGCAATATCGGAAGGATTAAAGATATATCTGCGGGTGCAGTATTGATCAGCTCAATCGGTGCTGCTATAACAGGGGCATTAATATTTGGCCCTTACTTAGCGAGGCTATTGTGAGCTGGATTGTTCGAAGCGAGTGATCTGATAACAATTATCACAGTCCAGCTGAATATATTCGAAATCAGCTCGATCTTGAAGATCGCTTAATATCTGACCGAGATCTTTGTCCAAGTCAATATTGACTACTCCCTTTTCATCAAATGGCATATTAGGCGATGAGATTACTCTCCAAGAGGAATTAGCCATTAGGTAATCGAGCACATATAGTATATCATACTCAGTCGAGTTGTCTTCTACTATGATCTCTTTTGTATTGAGGTCAACGAACTTGACACCATCCCATCCATATCGATCTCCAGGTCCCATATCAACATAAACATCAGGATTTTTGATCGAGTAGGCTCTCACCTTACCTTCTATATTCTCCACTGCTTTAATGTAATCCTCATGGGCATAAACTTTGAAGATGGTACCAATCACATAAACAGCTATGTCATTATTTCCGTCTTTGTCTGTATCCACTTCCACTACAAATGGCTTCTCCTTGTTAGAGGCAACATCGAACTCTCCTTGACCATCCAAGTAAAGTTTACGCTCATTTAAATTTTTAATATCACCTGGATATCTAACGCTTGAGTATCCTTCCAACGAAATCTTTGATCCGTCAATCATATCAAAGCCATCGGCTTTGTATTGCGTAGCAAATTCTTCATATACATCATCAGAAGCACCGCCTCCAAAAATGCCTCCTGGATTAGTAGTCCATAGAAAGAATCCTGCTAAAAGGGCAACACAAGCTGCCATAGCATATTTCGCCCAAACAGGTATCAATCTAAATTCTTTCCCTTCTTGTTGCTCTGGAGCATAGGTTGGTGTAGCAACCTGTTGATACGTCGGCTTCGCAACCTCTGGTTTGATCACTCGAGTGGCAGCAACTGATGTAGCAGTCGCCGTTGTAGTCATTGGCACTACATTGTCAGTTGTTATAGCCTTAGCTTTTATCTTCTGAGTAAATGCTCTAAATTCAGCGTTGACATCAGGAGATTTGTATCCTCCTAAATTTTTGGACTCATCGAGGATGTCCTTCGTTATATTGAACTCACGACTTCTATTGTGATCTCCACCATGAATCCAAGCGTCTACTTGACTTGCCTGAGTTCCAGTAAGATCCCCCTCAAGGAAATTTAGAATATCTACATCACTTGGAACTGATAGCGAAGTTGGCGTTACTGCAACTGTTGTGGCCGCCGCAACAGTACTTGCTACTGCCGATTTTTCAATTGAAGAGGTAGTAGTAATTGTGTTATTGGATAATTTTCCTTTAAACGCTGCCCATTCATCGCCATCGTCTACAGGATTGTAGGCCTTGAGCCCCTTAGAAGCTCTAAAGATCTTCTGGGTGAAGGCGAGGTCCTGTGCATTCTCAACAGACTCGTAAGCCCATGTACGTATGGCTTCTTTGTCCTTTTTCTTGAGATTGCCCTCTAAGAAACTTAATATGTCTGTATCCTTTATTTCTGACATTACACTTCTAAGACGATTAAAAAATCAATTACCACATTTTTTTTCTAAAAATTGAAAACAACTTCGTTTTGTTTGAGATCATCTCTTAACAAGACTAGTGCTTTGGCAATGTTATCTTCTACTGTTCTTTTGGAAATGTCGAGGTAAGCTGCTGCCTCTCCGTAAGTAAGACCTTCTACTTTACATAGAGAAAAGATCTTTTTCATTTTGGGTTTGAGCTTGTCTAAAGACTTCAATATTTCTTGGCGGAGAATCATCGAGTCCATTGTTGTGGAATCTTGTTCTGCCTCTTCAAAGGATTGATCGTCTTCGACCTCTCCCCTGCGCTTATTTGCTCTTATGTAATCTATCATTCGGTTTTTAACCGCCGAATACAGATATGTCTTTGCAGTAGTGGTCACCTCAATATTGCCTTTGTTCTCCCATATTTTCATGAAAGTGTCTTGCACTATTTCCCTACTTCCTTCCCAATCTTTAATATGACTATTTACATAATTACAGAGTGGGCCAAAGTAGGTTTTGAAGGTGTCTTCAAACTGCTCTTCTGAAAAAGGACGATTGCTCACAGGGATATCACATTTTTTTTGAAAAAAATATATGGTAATTTATCTGGTAAAAAACATATTATATGTAAATGTAATAAAAAAAGGGATTATCCAGATGTGGATAACCCCTACAATATTATCGTCTTGAGAAGGAGATTACATCATCCCTCCCATTCCCCCACCTGGAGGCATATGCATTTCAGGTTTGTCTTCAGGAATATCATTAATCACAGCTTCAGTCGTCAATACCATACCTGCAATAGAAGCAGCATTTTCAATAGCTACTCTGGTCACCTTGGTTGGATCGATCACTCCTGCCGCCTTAAGGTCCTCATACTTATCAGTTTTAGCATTGTAACCCACAGAGCCTTTTCGATTCTGAACGGCTTGCAATACTACTGACCCGTCAACACCCGCATTGAATGCGATTGTTCTAAGTGGATACTCTAACGCTTTTTTTACGATTTGGATACCCATCTTTTCATCTTCATTTTCACCTTTTACAGTTGCAAGAGATTTAATCGAACGGATCAGTGCAACACCACCACCGGTCACGATACCTTCTTCCACAGCCGCTCTGGTTGCATGAAGCGCATCATCTACTCTGTCTTTCTTCTCTTTCATTTCGACCTCAGTCGCTGCACCTACATATAATACGGCAACACCGCCAGAGAGCTTGGCTAATCTCTCCTGTAGTTTCTCGCGATCATAATCAGAAGTAGTTGTTTCTATCTGTTGCTTGATCTGATTGATTCTTGCCTTGATAGCTTCCTCGGTGCCAGCACCATTGACCATCGTCGTATTGTCTTTATCAACAGTCACCTTCTCAGCAGTCCCTAGATGATCTAACTCTACGGCATCAAGCTTGTAGCCTTTCTCCTCAGAGATAACTGTACCTCCTGTGAGGATGGCGATATCTTCAAGCATCGCCTTTCTGCGATCACCAAAGCCTGGGGCCTTAACTGCCACAACCTTAAGTCCGCCTCTCAATCTATTAACAACTAATAGGCCTAATGCCTGACTCTCTACATCTTCCGCAATAATCAATAGTGGCTTACCTGCTCCTGCAGCTTTCTCCAATACAGGTATGATGTCCTGTGTATTAGAAATCTTCTTATCGTGAATCAAGATTAATGGAGACTCATATTCAGTCTTCATGTCTTCTGCATTCGTTACAAAATATGGAGATAGGTATCCTCTATCAAACTGCATACCCATAACTTCCTCCACATACGTATCTGTCCCTTTGGCTTCCTCGACAGTAATGACACCGTCTTTTGATACACGCTTCATGGCATCAGCAATAAGAGAACCGATCTCATTGTCATTGTTAGCAGAGATGGCTCCTACCTGTTGTACTTTTTCAAAATCATTGCCGATTACCTCACTTTGTGCTTTGAGATCCTCAATAATGGCGTCTTTGGCTTTGTTAATACCTCTTTTAAGATCCATTGGATTGGCACCTGCAGCTACATACTTCATTCCGGCTGTCACCATAGCTTGAGCTAATACAGTTGCAGTCGTAGTTCCGTCACCTGCAGCATCAGCCGTACGTGAAGCAACTTCTTTAACAAGCTGCGCTCCCATGTTTTCGATAGGATCTTCTAATTCTATTTCTTTAGCAACTGTTACACCATCTTTAGTTACTTGTGGTGCACCGAAGCTTTTTTGTATTACAACGTTTCTACCCTTTGGGCCCAACGTTACTTTTACAGCATTAGCTAATGCGTCTATTCCTGATTTTAATTTGCCACGTGCGTCCGTGTCAAATGATATTTGTTTAGCCATAACTTATTCTTTGCTTAAATTTTTAAAATAAATCAATGAGTTAACTACGAAACTACTTGAGGACAACGAGGATGTCATCTTCTCTCATGATTAAGTAATCCTCACCTTCATATGCCAGTTCCTGTCCAGCATACTTACCATATAGTATAGTATCACCTTTTTTTACTGTCATTTTATTTCCATCTTTTCCTGGACCTACGGCGATAACTTCACCACGCTGAGGTTTTTCCTTAGCTGTGTCAGGAATGATGATTCCTCCCTTGGTCTTTTCATCTGCAGGGGCAGGCTTAACGACTACCCTATCATTGATTGGTTTAAAACTCATAGTCTCTATATTTATAATATTGATTTTTAAATAATTGTAATGTGATATGCAATAACAGCATTTGTCGTGCCAAGTGGCAAATGACTGACATTATAGCAGTTAAGCGATGTAAGAATGTTATGGCGCACTGACAAAATGTAAGAAGCGCTAAGGAGCAGATGACAAAAAATCAGTACTACCTCAACATAAGCTAAGCTTTCAAGAGTTAACTCGAGGCTTGTATTCTCTCAAAGATCAAAAAAAGGATATCTACTGAGGCAGAGACTGCAGATCAAAGTCCCCTGCACCTCCACCACCATTTACCATAATTGCGGTAATGATGCATAATACGAAAAGTGCTATAGCTAATCCCCATGTGACCTTTTCGATCATATCCGTTGACTTAGCAGCACCAAACATTTGATTAGCACCCCCACCGCCGAATGTAGAATCTAACCCACCTCCTTTAGGGTTTTGTATCAAAACAACCAACATAAGAAGGAGGCAAACAAGTACTATTAAAACGGTCAAAAATGTAATCATCAGCTCGTGATTTGTTCAATTTGGGCCGCAAAGTAACCACTTTTTTCTGGATATTTCAATGAAAGCTTCTTGTACATCTTGA
>CAZJTO010000191.1:0-5325 GCA_964548935.1 uncultured Saprospiraceae bacterium | reverse complement strand
ACAAGCTTAAGTCGAGGCATTTTATAGCCGATATTTTTTATGGCGGCTTCGATTCTTTGAAACCCCTCCTTTACGGCATTATCAGGTAGTCCTACGAGATAATAGAATTGTTTGCCTGCCGCCACGTTGCCGCCAGCATTTACTTCTATGGTAATCGTCTGAGCATTTACTCCTTGTACGGCGCTGGCATAAGCTTTGGCTAACATAAATCTTTGTTGGTGCTGTGAAGATGTTGTCGTTCACAAGATAATTCTTACTATATATTTTTCATAAAGGGCAATACGATCTCTAAAGTGGTTGTTTTATATTCCGAAAGTGCATAACTTGCAAATATGATTAAGATGAATACTTGTTGTTGCTGTTGTTATAATCGACCTTAGCTTCGACTGGTATCACTATTTATAAAATAAAATAGAGCCTGATCGAAATACCGATCGGGCTTTTTTTATGGAATACACTATGAGACATATTATCAACTTAACTGGAGCGCAATGTTGTTGTTGTTGCTGCTGTTGTGGTGTGGGATAATATGTCTTGATAGAAGATTTCTTTACGTAATAATATAGGACCTATCAAGTAATTGATAGGTCCTTTTTTTATATGTCATAAATAACTTATATGAGTGTTACAGATGAAAACCTGACCATTTCTCCCGAGGATCAAAAGGATATAGTCGAGCTACAAGAGAAGATCAAGAAATTTAGAAATGGGCAGATTGATGAAGAGCGATTTAAGCTTTATCGTCTGACCAGAGGGGTATATGGTCAACGGCAGCTTGGGGTACAGATGTTCAGGATCAAGATTCCCTTTGGTAGTGTGACTGCAGAGCAGTTGGTACGGATCGCTGATGTCTCTGATAAGTTTGCCACAGGCAACCTTCACATCACCACCCGACAAGATATCCAATTGCACTACGTTAAGTTGGATGACTCGCCAGCAGTATGGACCGCATTAGCCGAAAAGAATATAACTGCTAGAGAAGCTTGCGGCAACACCGTCAGAAATGTTACGGCATCTGCAGAGGCCGGTATAGACCCTATGGAGCCATTTGATGTGTCGCCATATGCTCATGCGACTGCTCACTACTTCATGCGCAACCCGATCTGTCAAGAGATGGGACGTAAGATCAAGCCGGCGTTCTCGAGCAGTATATATGACAATGCGCTTACGTTTATGCACGACTTTGGTTTCATCCCAATGATACAAGACGGTGTCGAGGGATTCAAAGTAGTCGTTGGCGGCGGGCTTGGGGCTCAGGCGCTATTCGCTCAGACAGCTTATGAGTTTTTGGCTGGAGATCAGATCATTCCATTTATGGAGGCATCTCTGAGGATATTTGACAGACATGGAGAGCGAGAAAAGAGACATAAGGCACGTCTTAAGTTCTTGATAAAAAAGATCGGAATTGATGAATTCAAAAACTTAGTCGATCAAGAAAGAGCTGCTATCAAAAACAGGAGCTTCGTGGTTCCACCGCTTCCTGAAAATGCAGGACCGGTTAGCCATTTTGAGCCAAATGTTACTGAACCTAAGGACGCCAAGAAGTATGAGCTTTGGCTGAAGACCAACACTTTTGAGCAAAAGCAGAAAGGCTATCACGGAGTATTTATAAAAGTATTCCTGGGAGATCTGTCAAGTGACAAGGCCAGATATCTCGCTAAAATTGTGCAACGGTATGCGGCAGATGATATACGCTTGACCATCAATCAAAATATCTTACTAAAATACATCCATACAGATCACCTTGTAGAGCTGTTCACGATATTGGATGGATACGGTTTTGCAGAACCAGGCTATGACTCGATTGCAGATATTACAGCCTGTCCAGGGACAGATACTTGTAATCTGGGAGTCACGAATAGCACTGGACTATCAGGAGTACTTGAGGCCATGTTAAGAGAAGAGTATCCAGAATTAATCTCTGATCAGCATATTAAGATTAAGATTAGCGGATGTATGAATGCTTGCGGTCAGCACATGATCGGCAACATTGGATTTAGCGGTAGCTCCATCAAAAAAGGGGATCGAGTGATTCCTGCTATGCAGGTCGTTATCGGTGGCGGTGTTGACCCAACAGGTAAGCCATACATAGCCGACAAGGTGATCAAAATACCTACTAAGCGCATACCTGATGCGGTCAGGGCCATATTGGATCATTATCATCATAATGCTCATGAGGGAGAATACTTCAATCATTACTATGAAAGAATAGAGGGTAAGAAATTATTCTACACGCTCCTCAAGCCACTGGCTGAAACAGAAAACCTGTCAGATACAGATCTTATGGACTGGGGACAGGATCATCTATACAGGCAAGCCATCGGAGTAGGAGAGTGCGCCGGAGTCATCTTAGACATGGTAGGTACTATCATCAATGATGCGAAAGAGAAACTGCAAAGTGCAAAAGAGTCAGTGTCAGCAGGACACTATGCAGATGGTATATACTATGCATATGCCACATATGTGGTTGCTGCTAAGGCAATACTACTATCCGAAGACATCGCTTGCAATACGCATAAGAAGATCATTGCTGACTTCCAAGAGCATATCGTAGATACGGGTAAGATTGAGCTGCCATATAACTATGAAGAGAAGGCATTATCTATAAACAAGCAAGAACCAAGTATGTCGTTCGCCAAGAGTCTATTGCTCGAGGCAGAAGATTTTTTGAACCTAGTTGTCAACTACAGAGCGACTACGGATGGTGCGGATAAGCAGGTCGTAGAGAGCTACTATAAAGCATAATATGAAAGAATCAAAAGTCATATTAGTAGGGGCTGGACCCGGTGATCCTGAGTTGATCAGTGTCAAGGGGCTCAGGGCCATTCAAACCGCCGACGTCATTTTGTACGATGCCTTGTCATCTGAAGAATTGTTGTCTGAGGCGTCCGATACTGCTGAGATCATCTATGTAGGTAAGCGATGTACCAAGCATAGCCTAAAACAAGGGGATATCAATGCACTGATTTATCAGAAATCAAAGACGCATAGATCAGTTGTGCGACTCAAAGGTGGCGACCCTTACATCTTTGGGCGTGGTCATGAGGAGCAAGTCTATCTTGAAAAAAGAGGGGTACGAGTAGAGGTGATTCCCGGCATATCAAGCGTGACCTCATTGGCCAGTCTGCAGCATGTGCCATTAACTCGTCGAGGCGTATCTGAGAGTTTTTGGGTGTTGACCGGTACGACTAAAGATCATCAGCTATCTGGAGATGTCTTGAAAGCGGTGCACACCGATGCGACTCTTGTGATCTTAATGGCAACTCGTAAGCTCGCCATGATATCTCAACTCCTGATTGATGCCGGTAAAACTGAGATTCCGATGATGGTAATAGAGAATGGCTCTAAGGTGGAGGAAAAGGTGTTTTTAGGAAGTCCTACGGATTTTCTAAATGGTCTTAGCCTTGATGGTCCTGGTATCATCGTAGTTGGAGAGGTTGTAGCCTTGCACCCTGATTTTGTCAAGACATATGTAATAGAAGAGAGATGGAAGTAAGCCAAAACCAATTATATCCAGTCTTCTTCAGACTCGAAAAGCTCAAAATGTTGATTGTCGGTGGTGGCGAAGTAGGCATGGAGAAGATGCACTTCATCATGAAGAGTAGCCCGAATGCACGGATCAGAATAGTAGCCACTTGGTTTAGTGACGAGGTTTCGGCACTCGCACAAAAGTTTCCCGATACGGTACAGATGGTTACAAAAACATTTGAACCAGAGGACATCGAAGATGCAGACTTAATAGTCGCAGCAACTAATTTTCACGAGGTGAATATGCAAGTGTATAAAGCCGCCAAGGAGCGTAATAGGATCATCAATGTGGCGGACACACCAGACCTATGTGATTTTTATATGGGCTCTATAGTAACTCGGGGTGATCTCAAAGTGGCGATATCAACTAATGGCAAGTCACCTACATTCTCAAAGCGCTTCAGGCAACTTCTTGAGGACATCTTACCAAATGAAACATCAGAATTATTGGATAATCTAAAGGTATTCAGAGACCAGCTCAAGGGAGACTTTGAGCAAAAGGTTAAGGATCTGAATCACCTTACTAAAACCCTAATCGAGCGATGAGTACAGCAACGACAGAAATTGATATTGAGGAGTTAAATCGCATCTACCAAACGCTGAATCCAATCCAAAGACTTAGAAAGGTCTTTAGCGATTTTGATCATGAGGATATTCTAGTCACTTCGTCATTTGGAACCACATCAGGAATCCTAATGGGTATGGTGAGCAAAGCCGCTCCTGGGCACCCGATTCATTTTATAGACACGACCTTCTGTTTTAACAAGACCATCTCGTACAAGCAGACCTTAACTGAGCTGTTAGGTCTCAATATTATTAATGTCCTTCCGGATATTGAAGACAATACCCTGGCACGGGAAACTAAGATGTGGGAGCAGGATACCGACCGATGCTGCCACCTCAATAAGACCAAGCCATTCGAACCATTCAAGGCGAAAAAGAAAATTTGGGTATCTGGTTTGTTAATGAATCAGACTCCATTTAGGGAGAACCTCAACATATTCGAACGGCGAGGTGACATCATCAAGATGCACCCAAACATTGATACGAGTGCAGCACAATTTGATATGTTTTTGGCGGACAATGATATTCCGCCACATCCCCTTTCGGCAGAAGGATTTGATTCTGTAGGTTGTACCCATTGTACATTGAAGGGTTCAGGTCGCAGTGGGAGATGGGCCAACTCAGATAAGACAGAGTGCGGCATTCATTTGTAAGACATTACAGGAACCAAATCGACGATAATACAATTACTAACTAATCAACTAGATTCTTCTAAAAGAAATACTTTTGCGCCATGATACAGACTGACATTTTAATAATAGGAGCAGGTCCCGTGGGCCTATTTACTGTTTTTGAGGCTGGATTATTAAAAATGAGATGTCATCTAGTAGATGTACTACCCATGCCAGGTGGTCAACTATCAGAGATCTATCCTAAAAAGCCCATCTACGATATCCCTGGGTACCCAAGCGTGCTCGCAGGAGAACTCGTAGATAATCTCATGAAGCAAATTGAGCCGTTTAAGCCTGGATTTACGCTTGGTGAGAGAGCTGAAAGTCTTGAGAAAGTTGGAGAGAAAATGTATGAACTCACCACTAACAGAGGAACTAAGATCCAAGCGCCTGTGATCGCTATCGCCGCCGGATTAGGATGTTTTGAGCCTCGTAAGCCGCCTATTCCTAACATCGAGAAGTATGAAGAGAAGGGGATTGATTATATGGTTAAGGATCCAGAAAAATTTAGAGATAAGACCCTCCTCATTGCTGGGGGAGGAGATAGTGCGCTCGACTGGAC
>CAZJTO010000190.1:0-5383 GCA_964548935.1 uncultured Saprospiraceae bacterium | reverse complement strand
AGATTGGAGAAAGCCAGCGATGATAGAATCTTCAGACTGAAGGATGCCCTCAGACTTGGCGTGCCAAGTAAGACGGTGCATAAGCTGACTAAGATAGATCCGTGGTTTATCAAGCAGATCAAGTCTCTTGTTGAGATGGAGAAGGAGCTTGAGAAATATAACGTCCCAGAAGATATTCCAACAGACTTTTTCAGAGAGCTCAAAGAAGCTGGATACTCAGATCAGCAGATTGCTTGGCTCATGCGAGTAGATGCTGACAAGGTCACTGCACAAAGAAAACAGCTGGGTATCAAGCGAGTATACAAGATGGTGGACACCTGTGCAGCAGAATTTGAAGCACAGACGCCTTACTTCTATTCTACATTTGAACAAGAGAATGAAAGTATAGTCTCTGATAATCCTAAGAAAATCATCGTACTGGGCTCTGGTCCAAATAGGATCGGTCAGGGAATCGAGTTTGACTACTGCTGTGTTCACGGGATACTGGCATTGAGAGAGATGGGTTATGAGGCGATCATGGTCAATTGTAATCCCGAGACCGTATCTACAGACTTTGATATTGCCGATAAATTATACTTCGAACCGATTTACTGGGAGCACATCCAAGAGATCATTGAACATGAAAAGCCTGAGGGTATCATCGTACAGCTTGGTGGCCAGACGGCCCTGAAGCTGGCTGAGAAGTTCCAGGCTGAAGGTATCAAAATCATTGGCACCCAGTTTAAAGACATGGACCTCGCCGAGGATCGAGGGTCATTCTCAGACTTGCTCAAAGAATTGAACATCCCATATCCTAAGTATGGCGTGGCGGATACTGCCGATGATGCGATTGACATCGCTAACCGAGTGAATTACCCTGTACTTGTAAGACCGTCTTATGTATTGGGTGGACAACGGATGAAAATCGTCATCAACGATGAAGAGCTGGAACGCCAGGTATTGAGCATCTTCAAGCATATGCCAGATAACAAGGTCTTAATCGATCAATTCCTCGAGCGAGCACGAGAGGCAGAGATCGATGCCATCTGTGATGGTAAGAATGTACATGTCATGGGAATCATGGAGCATGTCGAACCTGCAGGTATTCACTCAGGCGATAGTTCAGCTGTTCTTCCGCCATATAGCTTGAGTGACGAGATCATCCAGACGATGATCGAATACACTAAAAAGTTAGCATTAGCCTTAAATATCAAAGGTTTAATCAATATACAGTTTGCCATCAGCCAAGATGATAAGGTATTTGTGATCGAGGCCAATCCACGAGCCTCTCGCACTACGCCATTCATCGCCAAGGCGTACAAGGTTCCATATCTTAATGTAGCGACTAAAGTCATGACGGGCGATTATACGCTTGATGACTTTGATCTCGTCAATAAGATGGATGGATATGCTATCAAGGTTCCAGTGTTCTCTTTTAACAAGTTTCCTAATGTAGACAAGCGCCTTGGGCCAGAGATGAAGAGTACTGGTGAGGCAATCAGATTTATTAAAGACACTTCTGATCCATTCTTTAGAGAGATTGACAAGAATCGGTCGCGGTATCTCTATAATTAGAATCGAGAAGAAAGTAGAAACGTAACATCGATTGAAACGTTTCTACTGACTTAGTAACTTATACGAGGTCCTTATCAAGTGACTTGGTCTCACCCGAATTGAGTACTAAAGTACTTGCTATCATGTCGTGTAAGCCCTGCTTTTTAGAGGTAAAAGCGGCCATGATAAATCCAATCATTAGAATCATGCTTGAGATAAATTTGGCCAGCGTGCGTCCTAATGCATGCACAAATGAAATACGCTCGCCATTAGAATTGGTTACTTTGATTTTCATGATCTGTTTACCAAAAGTGCCTTGTTTTGCAGAACTCTCGAAATAGGCGAAGTACAAAACAAATATCAATAAGGTTATGCCCATAACCAGTCCAATTCCAGCAGGCAAAGCCTCTAATGAATCTGGGTCACTCGCGGCACCCATTGCACTTCCAATCAGTAGCGATGATAGGATCATCTGAATAATAGTAAGTAGGATCATGTCTATGACATAGGCGCCTAATCGTTTTCCAAAACCTGCATAGTTAGTGTTCATAATTTTTGAGTTTTATGTAATTAATCAATTTTGAATAATGAGTCTCCATAGAGAATCTAATTTTTCATTATGAGTATGATCATTGAATTTGATCGATAAATTTTCACGTATGTTGATCATTCTAGTCTCACTGTTTGGATGAGTGCTGAGGAACTCTAAATCAGGCGTATGGGTATCCCAAAATGATGTATCACTAGCAGTTTTTTCAGAGATGTGCTCAAACAGCTTAAGCATACCTGTTTTATCAATGGATGAGCCCTCCATATAGTCTAGTCCAACATCATCGGCCTCTTGTTCAAATCGTCTTGAATTGGAAAGTTCATGCAGCTGGTTAGCTTGTTCGAGGATGACCCCAGAAGATCCAGCAACATCTCCAGTAATTACAGACAGGACAAGATAACCGCTTACTGATCTGGCTAAATTAACCATACTATGGCGTTGGTTGACGTGACCTAATTCATGGGCGAGCAGTGCTGCTAACTCCTCATAACTTTCTGTACGTTGGGTAAGTCCATCATATACGACTATAAACCCTCCTGGTGCCGCAAAAGCATTAACTGTATTTCCATTGACGAATGTTGTTCTGATGTTATAATCAGTCGGATAGTTGCACAGCTTAAAAAACTCTTGGAGATACTCAGATTTAAGGCTGTCAACCTCCTCAAATGCCAAGAGCTGATTTAATACGGTTTCGCCGACTCTTTCGTCAAAGCTCTGAGGGATCATTTTTACCACCTGCGTTCCGATCCAGGGAGCAAGAAATTTCAAGTAAACGACAACTGATAAGGCGATAATCAATACAGATCCCCCTACTAACTGCACTGGATTAAACCTATTCAAGAGGTGATAGGACTTGGTTACCTTGCTTTGATTAGAGAGTATGGATTCATAGATTTCTGGGTAATCAGCAGCATTGAAATGAAGCGTCTCTTTAGGAAAGCTGCCGTACGCAAGTATGATCTCGTTACCTGCGTTGAGATTATCGAGTTGACTATCACTGAGATACCATCGCTTTATTTCTTCGTGAGTTTCACTCTTTACTATTACTATATATCCATGCTCTATTGATATATTGACATAATGAGGTTTAGAACTGACACCATCAAAAAACTTCGCCATATTTTCGATTAAAAATCAATGTCGATATCCAACAAATCCAGCATCTCCTCTCCGGTTGCTTGATTATAAGCATCTGCATTCTGGATGATATCATCATAATCTATGTCATTTGGCAGCTCAATAGTATCATACATGGCTTTCATAGCTCTCATCTTAGTGAATGGAAAAGCAAGTCCAAAAGTGAAGACTAATAAAATTAAATTGACAATCAGGACACCAAAGAAATCCCATCCTTGCAGGTGCGACACGAGAGACCGTCTGACCTTGTCATCAGACAAAGTCGTATTGTTAATGGTAAAATTGAATCTGTTCTTTAAAAAGAATGGTACGTATAGGAACAAGGTAGGATATAGTAAAATATAACCTAAGAGATTAATACCAAATAATGTACCTCCCTCCCCGTGGAAGTCAAGTTTAAGACTTCCAAGTCGTGTATGTCCTATTAAATACTGCTGTATACTTACTCTAAGCCAAGGAAAGGCTATTCCAAAGGTTACAATCGTTAGCAGGAGATACTTGATGTAGAGCTTATAATACTCAGAAAAACTAGCGCTAAAGGAAAAATAAATTCCTCTCCACGATGTACGTGAGACCCTGTATCTCCAGGAACTGAATATTGCGAATGGGGTGAATAGGAAAACAACAAATATCATGAACGTAATAAATCCAATCACAGCTAATGGTCCCGCAAGATTTGGATTGGAAAAAATCATGAAGTACAACACGTAGAAGATAACGAATACTACGTAGGCAATAAGAAAACCTTTAAACATCTCACGTCCCGTACCATGGAAGACAAATCTAGAGTTTTGAAACTCAGTTTCGTTCCAGAGATAGTTGCGATATTTTGCCTTTGCCCATGGGTAGTATAATCCCAAGGTGAGTGCAGTCAGTATGAAGTTGATAGCAACTATACCAAAATATGTGCTGCCTTTACCGTGAAAAGTAAGATTATGGTTATTCATGCATTGATTTAAAGTTAATTTGGGTGTTATCAATTGTTGCTCATATCGATTGATAACTTTTTTGTTTGATCTAAAATAGTAATATGTCTAAGAAAAATAATCTACTAATCATCATTTGTATCCTATCTCTTGTACAATTACCCCTTTGGGCCCAGACTAAATACCTCCATTGTGGTGCTGTACTTGACTGCCTCGGCAGTGGAGCTGCCACCGAGAAAACCATCGTCATTGTCGATAATAAGATCGATGCGATATTGAATGGATACGCTTCTCCTCCAGACACAGCAGAGCTGATTGACTTGAGAGATCAAACTGTTATGCCAGGACTTATGGACATGCATATCCACATAGAGGGTGAGCTCAATCCAGCACGCTATGTGGAGCGATTCACTATGGAGCCACAAGATGTTGCCTTGCGATCCACGCAATATGCTCAGCGTACCTTGATGGCAGGATTTACCACGGTCAGAGACCTTGGAGGATCAGGCGTCAATGTGTCGATTAGAAGTGCCATCGATAAAGGCTGGATCCCTGGTCCACGGATTTATACTACCGAAAAATCTATCGCAACTACAGGAGGTCATGCTGACCCAACAAATGGTGTAAAGAGTGAGCTAAGGGGAGATCCAGGTCCTATAGAAGGTGTCATCAATAGTCCTGAAGATGCCCGCAAAGCTGTGAGACAGCGCTATAAGAATGGTGCCGATGTCATCAAGATTACCTCTACAGGAGGTGTCCTTAGCGTAGCTAAAGATGGTAAAGGAGCACAATTCACTTTGGAAGAAATCGAGGCCGTAGTGAGTGCAGCCAAAGATTATGGATTCGTTACTGCGGCTCATGCCCATGGCCCAGAGGGAATGATGCGTGCCGTCCAAGGAGGTATCAATAGTATTGAGCACGGCACGATGATGACGCCAGAGATCATGGAGGAGATGAAGAGACGAGGCACCTATCTGGTCGCGACTATATCCGCAGGGAAGTTCACTTATGAAAAGGCATTGAAGCCGGGGTTTTTCCCAGAGATTATCAGACCTAAGGCATTAGAGGTAGGACCATTAATCCAAGAGACTTTTGGCAAGGCTTATAAGGCCGGAGTAAAGATTGCCTTTGGTACAGACTCAGGAGTGAGTCCACACGGGCAGAATGCCAAGGAGTTTGAATATATGGTTGAAGCTGGCATGCCAGAATATGAGGCGATCAAGAGCGCTACTGTCGA
>CAZJTO010000189.1:0-5404 GCA_964548935.1 uncultured Saprospiraceae bacterium | reverse complement strand
GACTATGAAGTCTTTAAGCAAGCTCGCACATTAGCCCAGTCATCATCAATGACAGAATTGGTATCTGTAAAAGATGGCAGCGAGAGAGTATACCTCTATACGGACAAGTCTGACGGAGACGAGTTTGTCGAAAATCTATTGCTTATGGTGAGAGAGCCAGATCAAAATATCTTTATCAGATTAGATGGGAGGGTTAATCTAGATGATCTTTCTAAGCTTACCGATAACATCGGAATTGACGGTCTGGAGCACCTCAAGAAAATCAAAAAATAAGTTGGTATACTAACTGGCACACATAAAAGCTCGCTACTACAGTGAGCTTTTTTTTATGCGTTATATTCGTTGATATGATTATCACTTACGTCATCATCGGAGTAACCTGCTTAGCAAGTTACTACTGTCTTAACAACAGAGCCCTGTTCAATCAACTTGCTCATAATCCATACATGGAGGTGCAACATGGACAGTATCACAGGGTCCTATCTGGCGGATTCCTGCACGGTAGTATGATGCACCTTGGAATCAACATGTATGTGCTGTATCAGTTCGGTGGGATTATCGAGCAATACTTCTCTGTAAAATATGGCTCCTTAGGCCCTACTCTATACATAGCATTTTATTTGGCTGCGATCATTTTCGCCAATTTGGGCTCCTTAGTACGTCAACAGAACAATCCTGGCTTCAGCAGTATAGGTGCTTCAGGAGTGACGTCAGCATTGATTCTATTTTATGTTTTTTTTGAACCCTGGCAGATGTTTGCATTTCCGCCATTGCCTGCCATAGTGTTAGCCGTGTTGTATATCGGCTATTCTCATTGGGCGTCATATCAAAGTGGTAATAGGATCGATCATCAAGGCCACCTCTGGGGTGCCCTATTTGGAGTACTATTCGTGATCATCTTTGATCAGCGTCTTTTCTCACATTTTCTTGAGAAAGTGACTCAACTTCCTTTTTAAATTTTCAATAAACGAAACTATAACAGAGGCAGAGATCGACCTAAGATTCCAACTCAAGGGTCCGGGATGGGTAATCTTGCAAGAACTGGCGGTCGTGAGTAGCAATTATAGTAGTCATCTTTAACTCTTTTGATAAGTTATAGATGAGCTTCATTACTGACTCTGTATTAGCCTCGCTGAGATAAGCTGTAGGATGCTCTGCTAAGAGCAATTTAGGTTTTTTAATCAGTGCCGCTCCTATACAAACTAATTGTTTCATCTCTTCGGATAGATTTTTTATCGGCGTATCCATGATGGAACTTAGTCCTAATTGCTTGGCGCAAGTATCTATTAACTGGCTAATGTCATCTGTTCTGACTCCCTGAGCCAACAATATCGTTTCATAGATTTCTTCAGTATTCATCAGATTTGGTAGGGCGTCTATAGATAGCACCAGCCCTATTTCTTTTCTTAAGTCCGCAAGATCATTAGCGGATATAGTGGACAATTCTCTTCCAAGAACATCAGCTTGTCCCGCTGACAATCTTTGCATCCCATAAATACTTTTGAGAAAAGCGCTTTGTACACGACTGTTTTCACTAACAATCATGCAAAACTCACCTTTATTTATGTCTATAGACGTTTTGGTTGAGATGTCCTCGAACGAAACATTTCTGTAGTCTAATATCTTCATGCTCTTATCTCTATTCAGGCATCAGGATGCAATATATGCTTATCATGAGTTAATCTGTTTAAAATCAGTCTAAAGAAATCATGTACCACATCCCAACCTCACTTAATGCCTTATTTTTGTGTGCAAATCTTCAATTGTGAAAAAGACCCACTTGATAGCACTTTTAGTAATGATCGCTGGTGGCATAGCACTTGTCTTATCATCTCAAGACCTCAGCACATATGCCACATTTGACATTGCTACTAAATCCAAGTCCAAATCAAAAATAGTAGGTCAATTATCACTTACTGACCCAATCACCTACGACCCTGAAGTCAATGCAAATGAGTTTAGTTTTTTCATGATTGATCAGGAGGGTATCAAGAAAAAGGTAGTCGTCAAAGAAGCTATCAAAAGAGATTTTGAAAAATCAGAACAGATCGTCGCAACTGGACGCATGAATGATGCAGGAGAATTTGAAGCATCTGAGGTCTTACTTAAGTGCCCTTCTAAGTATAAAGACGAAGAGTTAGCTCTTAGAAATTCAGCTGGATAAGCTTCATGGAGGAAATCAAATATATCGGAGAAGAACTCTGGTTAGGGCAGCTCGGCCATTTACTCGTACTACTCAGTTTCGTTGGATCACTATTCAGTGCATTCAGTTATTACAACAGCGTAAAGTCAGGCAACATCACTTGGCGTAACATGGGTCGTGCAGGATATGTAATCCACGGTATATCCTTATTTGCGGTCATCGCCTTGATATTTTATGCGATGGTCAATGAGATGTATGAGTACCATTATGTCTGGCGCACCGTCTCTGATGTATTACCGATGCAATATATATATTCTGCCTTCTGGGCAGATCAGGAAGGGAGCTTTATGCTCTGGATGTTTTGGCATGTCGTATTAGGGTTGGTCTTGATCAAAACCGCTGGGAAGTGGGAATCATCCGTATTAACCACATTGGCTCTTATCCAGGCTGGTATTGGAAGTATGCTACTGGGCTTGTATCTACCCTTTGGCGAAGAAATGTCTATTGGAAGTAGTCCGTTTATATTGATCAGAGATGTTATAGAAGCACCAATCTTCAGTAATGCCGACTACCTCACCCTGATCAAAGGAAAAGGTCTTAACCCATTACTACAGAACTATTGGATGACGATACATCCGCCGGTCCTGTTTTTAGGATTTGCATCCCTCGCTATCCCCTTCTGTTATGCGATCTCTGGTCTATCTCTTGGTGATCACAAAAGCGCCATGAAGTCTGTCATGAGGTGGGCGTTATTTTCAGGGTTCATATTTGGATTGGGCATCTTGATGGGTTCAGCTTGGGCATACGAGGCACTTACATTTGGCGGTTATTGGGCTTGGGATCCGGTTGAAAACTCATCATTAGCGCCTTGGCTATTGATGATTGCAGGATTGCATACCAACCTGATCACCAATAATACTGGTCGTGCCTACAGGTCAACCTATATCTACTATATCCTTGCTTTTGTATTTGTAGTGTACAGTACTTTTCTGACCCGTAGTGGTATCCTCGGTGAGACATCCGTACATGCCTTTACAACTATGGGCTTAGAGACCCAATTGGGATCATTCATGGGGTTCTTTATCCTTTTGGGCATATTCAAGTACCTATATAACATGAGGTCCATTCCGACGCCAGAGCAAGAAGAGGAATTATTTAGTCGAGAATTTTGGATGTTCATAGGAGCATTGGTTCTACTGTTTTCGACACTTCTCATGACGATTTCTACATCACTGCCCGTTTATAATAAGATAGTAGAACTCTTCAATCCTGACTATATAGGTAAGGTAATAGAAGATCAAGTAGAGCATCACAATCGGTTTCAGATTTGGATTGGTGTCTTTATGGGATTGTTAAGTGGTATAGCCATTCTACTCAGGTATAATGCTTTTAACTGGTCAGCACATAAATCTAAAGCGCTCACGCATATCGGAGTAGTCGCTGCCATATCAGTAGTACTCACCTTTTTAATCGGAGGGCAGATTGTAAGACCGTCTTGGCAACATTACATGTTCTTATTCGCTGGTTTGTTCACGCTAATAGCCAATCTCGATTATATCATCACATTTATCAAAGGCAATCTAAAGTTGAGTGGTGCCTCCCTGTCTCATATGGGGTTTGGCATACTGATCTTAGGGATGTTATTTTCAGGACTTAATCAGAAAACCATTTCAGAAAATCCATTTGTTACCCGAGATTTCATCCAAGGGGAAGGAGCGGACAAGGCTATTATTTTAATTAAGGATCAGCCATTCTTAACCTCTAACTATTACATCAATTATGTTGGGGACACATTAATTGATAACCTTAAAACATATCAACTGGATTTCAGAGAGATAGATAAAGGCAATCAGACAATCTCAGAGTTCTCAACATTCCCATCAGCGATTTATTCAACGGACTTTACTAAGATTGAAGCTGTTAATCCTGGAACAAATCATAACCTTACATTTGATGTGTTCACTCAGGCATCACCACCACTCCATCTCCAGAGTATTGAAAACGCACAGATGGTAGAAGATTCTTTGAAGTACTTGTCCTACCTGATTAAACCAGGGGACACATTTGAAGAAGAGAATTACGCTGTTGAAGTATTGGGCTTTGATTTCAATCACGATTTTAATCGAGAGCAGTTTGCTGATATAGATGATTATGACATGACCGTAGCGGCTCATATAAAAGTAATTGATAAGAGAACTAAGCAAGTCTATGATGTGTATCCGGGACTTGGCGTCAGGGATGCGCTCATATTCACACTGCCCGAAGTCATTGATCCCTTAGGGATTAAGCTTAAGCTCAATGAAGAAAGCTTTAGTGAGCTCTTCACTGAAGAGAGCGAACTGCAATATGAGAATGTCAACCTCAAGATGGGTGAATCTATTAAAATTGGAGATCAGCTTCTTGCTCTTGAAGGATTTGATAGATCCCCAGAGCACCCCAACTATGAGCCTCAAGATGGTGATATCGCTGTAGGTGCGAAAGTAAGTGTCATACGCAAAAACCAAGCTTCAGTTCAAGTCAACCCTATTTATATCATTCAAAATCTCCAGCCCTTCAGCATCAAGGATTATAATGCAGAATTAGGGATGCATATGCGCTTCAGTCATATAGAGCCTTCAACAGGTCAGATGACATTCTCAATTGCATATGATAAGCGCAGTGATGAACCGGTAGATCTACTGATCGCTGAGAACGTGCCTCGCTCAGACATCTTAATCGTCCAAGCCGACGTCTTTCCAGGAATCAACTTGGTGTGGATAGGTACTCTGATGATGCTCTTTGGAATCCTACTTAGTCTCTTATTTAAATACAAAGTCCCAAAGCCCGTTTCTACATAGTGTAAACTACTTTACACTTACGTTATTTCTCCGAATCATAAATGTGGTATGCCCAAAGTGTATCCGTCTTATAGATGTAACCACGTAGTAATTTTTAAAGAGTTAGTATTTTTCTTAAAAGAGCTTTTATCCATTTAGATTTCATCCATAGATCTTAATCACGTTAACTTCTATAGATTAAATCTTAGAGCCACTGATTTTTTTCAGTGGCTCTTTTTTTTGGTCTATACCACAGGAGCATTGTACACCTTTTAGCCTCGGCAAGACAAAAGTGTAAGATACTTTACACTTACGCTATTTCTCTAACTCATAAATGTGGTATGCCTAAAGATATCCGTCTTATAGATGTAACCACATAGTAATTTTTTCAAGAGTTAGTATTTTTCTTAAAAGAGCTTTTATCCATTTAGATTTCATCCATAGA
>CAZJTO010000188.1:0-5475 GCA_964548935.1 uncultured Saprospiraceae bacterium | reverse complement strand
ATGGTAAAAGAGACTAAAAAACACACGAAACATACCGCACTGATTAAACCCATCGGAGGTGTATACCATACTAATGAATGGGCGTTGATTGGTGCCCCTTGTGGTATCATCAACCATTTTGCTACAGATCTTGCTAGCGAGCTATCAGAGCACCTGAAAGTTGGATATATAGACTCCTCACATCAAGAGATTACCGTCGAACATCCCTATTCCGTCTATTATCATGATAAACAGGCATATGCCCAGGTAGATACTCACACAGGTTTTGCTGCTAAGCAGAACAAGAAACATTTTGCTGGATTGGATGTGCTATTAATCAATGGCAACCATTTTATAGGAGCTAAGCAAGTTGTTTTCATCAACGACAAGAAGAAAGATTCTCTTCATCGGAAGTTGGATAGATTGACTGATATCCGCATAATCATAGTCGAATCAGCAGATCAAGAAGTGCATGACTTTATCAAAGAGAGGATCTCTGATCAGGTGAAAATCTTTACTCTGGCTGATGTGCAGCAAGTAGCTCAGACGATCCTTACAGACCATCAGTACTCCATAGCGCCATTGTTAGGATTGGTGTTAGCTGGCGGCAAAAGTGTGCGCATGGGAAGTGATAAAGGGACGTTGGACTATCACGGAAAACCTCAACGAGAATATGAGGCAGATTTGCTCTCGGGCTTGTGTGAAGAGATCTATCTATCACTGAATGAGAAACAAGAGAATACCACTTCAAGTGCATATTCTTCCATCAAAGACACCTTCACAGGTTTAGGACCTTATGGTGCGATACTATCAGCATTTAGAGAACGACCCAACAATGCATGGCTTACCATAGCTTGTGATTTGCCTCTCTTGAATCGAACGTCACTGGAGGTGCTGGTTAAACACAGGAACCCATCCAAATTGGCTACTTGCTTTCACAATCCTGATACCAAATTTCCAGAGCCACTGATTACCATATGGGAACCGCGAGCCTATCCGGTTTTATTAGAGTTCTTAAGTCAAGGATACTCCTGCCCTCGTAAGGTTCTAATAAATACAGACATTGAAGAAATTCATGTAGAGGAAGTAGCCTTTATGGAAAATGTAAATGATCCTCAAGCATTCGATATGGTCAAAACTAAGCTAAGCGCTCCATAGGTCTCAAATAAACAGTCTCTTCGATTACCGGCCATTATTCGTATAATTGGTGCTGTCAAAGTCTGAATATTTCTCAATTGTACTTCATGCGAAATGACAAAAACGGTTCTTTGTCATTTGGACGATAGGAGCCAGCTTGCCCACTAGTTAATAGAAGCTCTGACCTGCTTTTATCCGCCAACCCTGGAAGGGTGGTATTTCTTTAGCAGCGTATGTCAATACGCTGTGTTTGTTACAATCAGAATCGTTTTGGCGGAATTTTTGACCAAAAATTGTGATAAAACCTTTAATTATTCCACCGTTATCTAAGTTCAAATCAATTCGAAACCTAAAAAATTATCTATAAAAGAATGTTGGATACACCTCACCCTTTTTATAGAGATCACGCCCTTTGGGCAATTCAATGATAGCATCTGCATCCACGAGATTTGCCAGATCACCAGATCCATTTCCTTTTTGTGGCGTAGCTAACAAAGACCCTTCTTGATTTGATGAAATCTTTACTTCCAAGAAATAGGTAAGATCAGGCTTAAAGTGAACATCATCAGCGAGAATCGCATTCATAGGTTTTTTTAGTGGGGCTCCGAGTGAATTACTCAACCACTCTATGAAGTATCTGTGCATGCATACGAATGAGGACACAGGATTGCCTGGAAAGGCGAATATAGTGCACGCACCTCGACGACCAAACCAGAAGGGTTTACCAGGTCGTTGAGCTATTTTATGAAACAGTTTTTCTGCACCTAATTCATCCAATACTTGCGGCAGGAAGTCAAACTTTCCCTTGGAGACTCCACCACTTAACAATACAATGTCATAGTCAGTAAGATAGGTTGCCATTTTAGTCTTGATCTCTTCTTTGTCATCATCCAGATGAGCGGCGTCACAGTTAACCCCCAAGCTCTTAAGTACCGTACTAATCCTATAAATATTAGATTTCCGGATTTGATGGGCTAATGGGTTATGATCTATTGGGACTAACTCATTGCCGGTAGAGATGACTATAGCCTTTGGGAGCTTAGCGACAGTAACCATGCTTTTTCCGATGCTAGCTCCAAGTCCTATCTCGGCCGAAGATATTAGAGTATTCTCTTTGGCAACGTGATCTCCCATTCGTCGATCTGAACCCAAGAAATGCACGTTTTGAGCTTGTCTGACTCCTTCAGCATTGATGGTGGCAGAACTATCATTTATAGTGAGATCTTCATACCTAATGACTGTGTCGCATGCCAGTGGCATAATAGCTCCAGTCATAACCTCAAGGCAGGTTCCAGCTTTTTTCTTTTCTTTCTGTGGATCACCTGCTGCAGCAATATTTTCTATGGGATACGTCCGCTTACCTTGCTCAAAGTCCGTATACTCTATAGCGATTCCATCCATAGTGACTCGGTCATATGGCGGGAGTGGACGATCGGTATGCCATTCTTCCTTAAGTATTCGACCTATAGATTCTGACAAAGGGATCGTTTCTGTCCCATATGCTCCGAGGTGAGCATTGATGATGTCTAAGGCGTCTTTTACGTCTATCATTTCGATCGCTTTGTTGTCAGTAATCTAATGCTCAGGCCTCTCTCTCATGAATCGGCCCGACCTTTCCCTTTAATGGACTACCGCCTTTCTGTCTGAATACGGCTAGTATTTCAGACGCTATGGATAGTGATATTTCTTCTGGCGATTCTGCACCGACTTCTAATCCAGTAGGACTATGTAAAAAGTCCAAAGAATTCAAATCCATATCAGCCAGTTCAGCGTTCATCTTGTCCGTTCTCTTTTTAGGTCCAAGCATGCCAAGGTAGGCAGGATTATGGTTTAAAAAGTGCTGTAAAATTGTCAGATCCCATTTGTAGTCGTGCGACATCAGTATGACAGCAGTGTAGTCATGCGGTTTCACCTGTGTGTGCTCTTCAAATGGGATGACTCGTTTTACTTTCTTGACCAGTTCTTTGGTGAGTTTTTTCATTCTCCCAACTATCCATATGTCCCAACCCAGCGTATCTGCCAAATTTGCCATAGCATTAACATCATAATTATCTCCTACAATGATTAATCTGGTTTCTGGACGTATAAATTCTAATAGCACCTTTATCGATTTTTCTTTAGCTTGAAGATCAAATATTCGAGGTGCCTTTTTAGCCAGAACAGTGTCAATAGATGCTTGTAGTTCTGTTGGCTCGATATCCAAAAACTGCAGGGTAGGATCACGGTGATCTATGAGTTTACTCGTAGCCAATCGATCATCGCCATCAGTAATTACCTTGGCGATAATGGACGGTTCTTCAGCTTGTGTAATTGATCTCAATAACTCTATTTCATTATTAGGGTCATCTGGATCAATAGGAGTTAACAATACCTCAATACGACCATTGCAACCCAATCCTACACCGATCTGATTTTGGTCATCGTCCATGGTATCGTATACCACTATAGAGGACTTGTTTTTATAGATCGCATTTAGGGATTGTTTTAGTGCATCCCCTTCAAGGCAACCCCCACTTATTCCTCCTGTCCATATGCCATTGCTCCGGACAAGCATTCTTGCCCCTATTCTCCTATATGATGAGGCCTCAACACTAACTACTGAGGCTAGTGCTAACTTTTCTTTAGCGTGATCTATCTTGTCATATTCAGATATTATTTTCCTTATTTCTAACATGACATACGTTGCTATTAAACTGGTTGAATTCAGGAACTGGCTTCTAACTTTAGCCTGAATTGTAAATAATGATAAGGAGTTATTAATTGTGATTTGAAAATATCTTTATCTGATAGAGAAATATCTCGTTAATTACCGGATTAGATGAAATGAAGATATATGATGGTGGCTAATATCTAATAATTATCATCTTTACGTCATAATAATTTTTTTCAAAGATTCATGACCATCATAGACGGGAAATCACTTGCGGCTACTATACGAGAGGAAATTAGTGCTGAAGTTGAAAAATTAAAAGAAGAAGGCGGTAAAGTGCCGCATTTGGCTGCTGTCTTAGTAGGAGATAACCCAGCAAGTCAATCCTATGTAAAGAGTAAGGTCAAGTATTGTGATGAGGTAGGATTTGAATCAACACTCATCAAGAAGGATGAGTCTATCACTCAAGAAGAACTAATTGAGCTGGTACAGGATCTCAATGAGGATGAATCTGTTGATGGTTATATTGTCCAACTACCATTGCCGAGACATCTGGACCCAGAAGTGGTCAACTTAGCTATAGATCCTAAGAAAGATGTGGATGGTTTTCATCCTATGAATTTTGGGAGAATGGCACTTGGGCTACCAGCCTATCTACCTGCTACGCCCCAAGGCATATTGGTCATGTTGGAGCGCTATAATATCGAGACCAGTGGCAAAAAGTGTGTAGTTATTGGCCGGAGTAATATTGTAGGCATGCCGATGTCTATATTACTAAGTCAGAAGCGTGATGTGGGGAATTGCACAGTTACTATAGTACATAGCCGAACTAAGGACACAGAAGCGGAAATAAAAGCTGCAGATATCATAGTGGCTGCGATCGGCCGTGCGAACTATGTGACTGCTGATATGGTTAAAGAAGGAGCAGTTGTAATAGATGTCGGAATCAATAGGGTAGAAGATCCAACTCGCAAGAGAGGGTATCGACTGGTCGGAGATGTCGATTATGCCAATGTCAGTCAGAAAGCATCATTTATTACACCAGTACCAGGTGGAGTTGGTCCAATGACCGTAACTTCACTAATCATGAATACTTTGAAGTCAGCTCGAAACGAGATATATCAATAATCGTATCATTACACTATGAACTGTAAAAAAGGAGCAATAAGCCTAATTGATACTATCATTGATACCATATCAGCGATTGATACAGATCAATATAATCAACCCTTGGAGATTTATAATGGATCGACCTTTGGTAAGCACTTCAGACATATTCATGATTTCTTTCATTGCCTGGTGCATCAATGCCCCGATAAAGAGATTGATTATTGCCATCGATGTAGAGAAGAGCGCATCGAAAAAGAAAAACCATATAGCATCGAGGCATTTAGAGCCTTGCAGAAAGACCTCGAAGGCCTGGATGAAAACCAAATTATCTCAGTCAAAGCAGATTTCGAAGTCAGGGCAGGACAAAGGCCTGTTGTTAAAACCTCTATTGGGCGTGAGATTATGTATGCCTATGATCATGCCGTACACCACTTGGCGATAGTCAAGATTGGGTTGAATGCGCACTGTCCTAAGGTCCATCTGGATCAGAATATCGGTGTTGCCGCATCTACGATCAGACATCAGAGCGCACATTAGAGATGGACATCATCTTAAAGCTTGAGATACAATGCTCGGCTGAAGACCATCAAAATATTCTC
>CAZJTO010000187.1:4077-5492 GCA_964548935.1 uncultured Saprospiraceae bacterium | reverse complement strand
TGCTATAACTGCTGCGGAGTTTTCAAATAGGACTTCGCACCATTTTTTCATGCATTTTTTTATCCCTTTTCTGAACATGTGGACTGTGCATTGAGGAGTATAGATGTTAAAGTAGATAATTGCGATACCAAAATACTATAAATGAAAAGAGGGAAACTTCCTGTGAAGTCCCCCTCTTCAAAACTTAACTATAAGAACTAAAATAAAACCTATTCTTAGTTTCTTGGCTGTCCGATCTGCGTACCGATCACACTCGCATTAGGCTGAGTGATTACCGGGCAGTTGATAATTGCACCAGTAGCAGTAAGTAGTTCAGAAAGATCATTATCAAGAGGTTGTGGGTTGATGTTTCCTCTGAACGGAATCAAAATTCCTTCTTCTAACAAGTCATTGATCTGAGCAAAGCTTGTCAATATAGGTCGCTCGGACTCAGGTATCGTAAACTCTGTAACATGAGCATCCCACATTGGAGCATATCTGGTGTCACTTGGATCAATAGGGAAGGTGTTCGTTGGATCTTGAGTTTGACGATCGGATAATGACGCTGTGTTCAATCCCTGTACTCCAAGACCATCACCATTGTCAAATGTTCTTCCATTAGCCGTAGGGCTGAATGGTAACATCGAACCACCTGGAAAAACACCAAACGTTGGAAGGTTAGCGAGTTTCGGAGCAAAGACTCCTAACTCGATAGCCGAAGGTGCAGGATCAGATGCGTCAGTTACAAGGTGGAAGTAGTATGGTCTATCATCGTGCCATCCGTCTAATAATTGCATTACAACAGATGCTTGATCAAAAGAGATATTCGGGTTGTTTAAATCATCCTCATCCGCTTGACTGATACCGTTAGGGTTAGGGATTCTATCATGTATCCCCGTGCTGTTAGCTACCATCTGAGCGTTAATTACGATATCAGAATCAGGTAGTACAACATATGATGACCAATCATCCGAAGCAATTGCTCCAGGATTAGCGACCTCTGGTGGAAATCCGAATAATTCATCCTCAAAATCGCCAGCTATAAGAGATCTTGTTGGTGAGAAATCTACCCATCCTTCGAATATCAGACGCCCATCTTCTGACCATCTTGCTTGAGACTCTCCACCTGAACCAATGGCATTGGCCATTCTTGGGGCAAAAATTACTCCTAATTCTCTTGCTAATTCTTGGTCAGAAGCTTCTGTGATCACATAGAAGCCTTCTCTTACTGATCCGTCAGGAAGACTCTCCCATCCTTGGAACATTGGAAGCCTTACTGTAGGTCCGGCAGGAACAACACTTCGATCTATTCTAAAATCTATGCCTAATACACTTGGTACAAATACATTCTGATTGTCTGTGAATGATAATGCTGGATTGTTGGCGTCATATGGGGTTCCTCCATCTGTACGGATACTGCTCAAGAGTAACTCTGC
>CAZJTO010000187.1:0-3977 GCA_964548935.1 uncultured Saprospiraceae bacterium | reverse complement strand
CAGTCGGAGTGTCAAGGCTAATTGTTGGTTCTTCATCGTCACTACAACTTTGGAATAAGGTTAGGGCCAAAAGGCCAATCAGTAACAAACTTAATTTTTTCATTTCGTTAATTTTTGTGTTTGTGTTAATAATAGAAATTCCCCCTTGATATGGATGTGGTCTTCCTGAGGTCTATTAAAAATTGATTCTTAAACGTTTATTAACAAATGAAATATTTAGGCTTACTAGCTGGTCAAAGCCCGACTAAATGTCAATTACTTAGCAAAGACGGACACCTTGAAAGAGCTGAGTGACTTCAGAATAGCTATGTGCTGAATGATCTTCTTAACGGTTTCTTTAGAGTTACGTTTGTATTGGATTTTTAAGAAAAAAGGCAGTATGGATGCTGATCTATGCAATAGAGTATAACTAGACAATATATCAGCAAAATGAAGGATCTGACAATCGAATCCTATTGCTTATACGAGAAACTTGGTGAGCGCTTAGTAAAAATTGACAGCTTGAGCAATGAGGCAATTGAAACTAGACGATATTCATGATGATAACGACCAGCAGCGCAATAGAAAGTACTAGGAAAGTCTTCGTAAAGGTGCTCTTGCAGTGCAGGATATTCATTGTGCTATCAAAGATCGTCGAGTTGTCAGGGCACTGGCTACTTGCAAAGTAAGTCATAGCAGTACCAACAAACATGATGATCAGACCAGACAATTTAGATGAAAGGGCAGTTCCGCCCAATTCGAATAGAGAGAGTTCACCTCTGAACTGTAATGACACGAATAGTCCTAAGATGATCAATATCGTACCAAGAATCAGCAACGCTGATAGTACAAGTGATGGTTTTACCGACTTTTCGTGTGATAGTTCGTCTGTTTGAGTATTCATATCTACTAAATTAATCATAAGTGTATTCATGCTATCAAATTTTACCTGGATATTTCGGCAGATGGGATACATTTTGTTGTTAATCAGTGACTAATGTAATTGCCTATAAGTCTCAAGAATGAGCCACATAGATGGTAATACACGTCCTTTTAAAACATATAGCAGTTTATATGTTTTACTAAACAAGTCATACACTTGTATATACGATATGAGCGAGGATAAGAAGGACCTAAAGAATAACTACTCCCGATATCGCATCAACGGTGAGATCGAAGTGCTCCAGGGCTCATTTACGTCTCGTTCCTTCAAGGCTCATTTTCACGATACCTATGCATTGATATTAGTTGAGAGTGGTGTGGCCGACTATGGTCATCGGCAACAGTCTAACATTGTTACAGACAATAAGCTCCTTGTCCTTAATCCATATGAAGTGCATACGGGTCGATCTCTTGGAGCGGGTATATGGAGTTTTCGCTCTATGTACTTGCCAAAGGATCTTGTAAGATCTAACTACAGCGTAGATTGCAAGTCACATCCTAACTTCGTGAATAAGCTCATACAGAATCGTCAGTTTCTGAGGCGATATCAGCTGTTACATAATAAGATGCTCGACAATGATATCACTATTGATGATGACACCGAATTGAGCGAGCTGCTAATGGAGCTGGCCAAGCTGTCCGGATTGGACTATCCTGAGCAGTTATCTGATGGATATACCATCGTCGCTGATCGGATGCGGGATTATATCCATGAGTATTATGACGAAAATATCCAGCTCGATGATCTCATGGAGATATCTGGATTTAGCAGGTTTCACTTAATTAAGGTCTATCGTGAGCGATTCGGCCTTGCCCCCAATCAATATCTCAATAACCTCCGTATCGAAAAAGCCAAGCAACTCCTCATCAAAGGGATGAAGGCTCAGGACGTGGGCTACTCTGTCGGATATTTTGACCAGAGCCACTTCATCCGTCATTTTAAGAAGATCGTAGGCGTTACGCCGAGTGCATATGTAAGCTGAGGTAGTAGAGTACATGAACAGATAACAGCTATTAATAGCTATATCAATAGCTGCTATCGGAATTACACGTTCTATCTTGAAAAGGGTATACGATATCCCCAAACAATTTCGTAGCCGAGATCACATTCTGGACAAGCATTTATCTTGGTGAGACGCCCTTCGAAATAAGTCGTGCCGTCGGTCTTTCTAAATCCAAGACCGAAGTTGATTCCTGTGGCCGAAATACGACTACTTTCATTGCCTCCCATACTCCTGTAATAAGCCAAGCCAGCCAATGGGTATACAGTCGCTTTTTCCGCAATCTCAAAAAGACCGATTGAAACATCTCCGTCGAGCCTGATAACATCAGGGCCTGGGGCAAAAAAGTATGTCGCTCTAGGAGAAATGCCAAAATTACCATTCAAGTGTAAGGATGAAACACTGATACCAAAAACATCATTGCTACGAACTAACCCAGCGCCAATGCTGGTCTGTGCATAGTTGTTAGTCAGAAATAATAGAAAAAGTGAAAAGGTTAGTAATGTTGATTTCATTTTTTGATAGATTAGTTATTCTCTGCCGAGAACAAGGTTGATTAAAATTGTCTTTTAAAAGACAGAAAATTAAATGCGCAACCCTATGAATTTTAGAGGATTTGCTAACTAGCTTACATTATGCACTGACACCTTATGAGTGCAAGTGAAGCTATCGCCTGAGGCTATTGTCACAATACCTTTCTTCTCATAGAGATTGCCAGAGGCAGTAGCTAAATCAGCAATGCCATGCCAAGGCTCGATACATACAAATGGTGACACTTGATTTTTAGACCAGATTCCTAAGTATGGGAATCCTTCAAAATCAAAAGTCCAAATTTTATGACCATCTGGTCCAATCAAGGATACATGGGACGACTTAATATCTGACAAAATCAAAGCGTCATGATCAAATAGATCATCGGTTATCTGTATACTGGCGTCAGTGGCGGGGACCGGTCGCATTGCTGATCCGATTAATCCTGCGGCATCCAATGTCATCGTCTGTAATGCTTCGTCTTGATCAAATCGTAGATGATAGTCGGATCTCTTGGTATCAGGCTTAACAGGAACCCTAAATGCTGGATGAGCACCAATCGAAAAAGGCATGAGCTGATCACTGTTATTATATACTTCATAGGTGATCGATAGGGTAGGGCCATCAAGTCGATAGATCATTCTTACCTCGTGCTCAAACGGATAAAGCTTATCGGTTTCAGGATCACTCTTCTTACTGAATTCAATAGATTGTTGATCATGCGATAGAATTGTCATGATCTCGTTGCGCAGAAATCCATGCTGATTCAGATGGTATGATTGATCATCGATTCGATATTGACCATCTTTGAGCTTACCTATAGTCGGAAAAAGTATACAGCTCGAACGACCCCAGTATTGCGGGTCGGCTTGCCACAGGTATTCTACCATGTTCTGCTTATTGATAAAGCTACACCATTCGCCACCTTTCGATTTAGTGCCGACCTTGATGAAGTCATTTTCAATGTACCTTACCGCTGACCCTTCCATTCCGCATAAAACTGATCGAGATATTGCTCCATGAACTGATGACGCTGCTCAGCTATCTGCTTGCCAGTCTCAGTATTCATCTTGTCTTTGAGCAAAAGCAGTTTCTCGTAGAAGTGGTTGATTGTGGGTGCGGTACTCTTCTTATATTCTTCTTTGGTTAAGTGTAGATTAGGCGGGATGTCTGGATTGTGGAGTTCTCGATTTTTAAAGCCGCCATAGTTAAATGCACGAGCGATGCCTATGGCCCCAATCGCATCGAGTCGGTCAGCATCCTGTACCACTTGCAACTCTGCTGAGTTGAAGCGTACGCCGCCTTCGAGGCTGTTTTTGTATGACATATTTCTGATGATTAACTCGACGTGCTTAATGATATCAGGTGCTACATGTTGGCTCTTTAGGAATGTCACGGCCTTCTTTGGCCCGATCTCTTCGTCGCCGTCGTGAAACTTTGGGTCTGCGATATCATGGAGTAGGGCGGCCAGTTGTACGATAGTATGGTCTACGTCCTCAGTCTGAGCCAGTAGGAGTGTGTTTT
>CAZJTO010000186.1:0-5500 GCA_964548935.1 uncultured Saprospiraceae bacterium | reverse complement strand
CAGATCCGCCCTACGGTCTAAGTGAAGCGATGATGAATGACCCCAAGAAAGAACTCGATTTTCAAGGGATCTACAAGTATACGACAGAGGGTAGATTGATTCTGATGTCGTCAGAAGTAAGTAGGCCTAATGGGCTAGCATTATCCCCAGATGAAAAAAGACTGTATGTAGCAAATACGGATGAAAACGAAGCTCAATGGTTGTCTTTTGATGTAATGACAGATACACTGACCAATAAGGTTGTCATATATGATGCGACTTCATTGATTGGGGAGGAGTTGGGGTTTCCTGATGGCGTAAAGGTGGACAGCAAGGGCAATATATTTACTGCGGGCCCTGGAGGAATCTGGGTCTTTTCTGCTGATTTTGCTTTGCTTGGTAAAATCAAATCGGGATACTGGTCGTCCAACTGCAATTTTAACAGTGACTTCTCCACACTATATATTACAGCAGACGATCATTTGCTCAGAGTTAATCTTATCTGACAGAGCACAACAATGTGAACAGGAATTTTGTAGTTATTGAGTACAAATCAGTTATAAAAAATAACTATGAGAAATAGAGTATTTGTTGTTTCAATGATCCTATTATTCGTATTCCCACTGACCATATCAGCCCAGTTGAGTCCGGAGGCAATCGATGGTCTCGCCACAAGACATGTTGAGAGATGGTCTCAATATCTTAATCTAACCACTTATCGAAAAGCCAAGCTCAAGGAAGTATGGATAGATCATGAAAAAAAGAAAAGTGAGATATTAAGACGTAGCGATGATATCCAAGGCAAACTAAATGAGGAAAACATGTCTTTTATGGCGTCACTCAAGAAGATTTTCACTCCGAGCGAATTGGTGTTTTATGAGCAGTACGAGCAATTGAGAATGGATGATGATCGCGTATACTTAACGAACTTAATCGAGGCGATCTCTTCGGATTCTCTCTTCATAGAGGCATATACAGATCTTCAATACAACAAAATATTCCCGTTTAAAATGACTGCGAGAATGGAGTTTGAAGAGGCCATATCTCCGGCGGACAAAATAACGCTTGACCTGATAAGAGAAGAGGTCTTTGAGCATTATGACAAGTGCCTCGTGACTTGTCTGGTTAGAGATCACGATAAGTCTGACCTGTTTCAGGATTTTGATGAGTTGATTATTGTGGCACTTAATAAGGATCTTGATAATGACGAATCTGCACTGTCCAAACTCATACAGTTAACTCATAAATACGAAGATGAGATACATGATATTTATATCAAGCATAGAGCGAGGTTTGACTCTTTGGACAAGGAAAGCAGAGATCTCAAGAATGAGTATATATTGAAAAGTCATAACGAAGAATTGTTGGATCTAAGAAAGCGGAATGGCCTTAGCACATTAAATCATGTAGAGTCAGAAGCTGCGTTTATGTTGCTCGACCCATTTGATCACAACGCCAGCAGAAAGCTTTTTAACCTTGACCTATATAATCGCCTATAATCTTGAATATCCTGTCATGAGATTTGAAGCATTATGACTCACCAAAATTATGTAGTTGGTTTAGAGTCGTTTTAGCCACTTTTAGTGAAATTCTGAAGGCTCACATTAGAGCTTGGGTTTGCGAACCCTTCACAGCACAAGAGTTACATATCCAGAACTAAATAATTAAGCTTGTAAGGTAGGAGCGCAATAAACAAAATATATAATGTGCTGTTACAACATGGTAAATTGATTATAATTGAATTAGTGCATAAATACCTTATAATCAACTATTTATAACGACAAGTGAGTAAGTGAAAAAATGACATTTTCGAGAATGAAGAGATAAGAAGCTGTATAGTCTGAAGTATGAGAATTGTTCTGATATATCAGAACAATTTGTTTGAGTATTGATCCGTAGATTGCCTGAGTTTTTGGGCTGTTTGACGTTCAAAATCAACCCTGGCTTACATGCAATACAAGTTTATAAATAACTTCTACTCGTCTTAAAAACTATCTAACTATACAACCATTTGAATCCTATATACCGACATACCAAAATAACGCATCTTATACTTCTAGTGATGACGTTGGTTCTGTTATCTGCTTGTGCAGCTAATAAGCCTTACTACAAAGAGAAACACCCAGATTTAATTGAGGTGCCACATGACAGAATAGACTATGAGGTCGTTGTTTTGGGCAATGTAGGGGAGCTTGGTTCTTCTGAAAACAAAATACTCAAAACAGTCAAACGGGAATTGGATCCCGCTGTTAATAGGTCCATAATTTTTAATGGGAACTTTCTTTCAGAGGGGAGCTATGTGCCTAGGAATTCTAACGTGTATAAGAGCCAAGCTGAGTTAATTAAAACATGCATTAATGAGTTTAAAAACCTAAGCAATGAAGTCTATTTTGCTCCTGCAGAAAATGAATGGAGTGATGGAGAAAATGTTAATGTTCAAGCCGTTGTAGAGTCTCAACTTTTTATCGAACAGATTACTGAGAAAACAGGCATTGTATACCCAGATTTGGGCTGTCCTGTTTCAGATGCCATTGATGTAGGTGCCGACTTGGTGGTTGTATTTGTGAATAGTACATGGCTGCTAAACCAACGTGATCTTGACCAAGAAAATGATCCAGTCTGTGGCTTAACGAACTATGTTGATGTCTCATCTAAAATTCAAAACATTGTCAGTTCTAATAAGCTGAAGAACATATTAATAATAACGCATCATCCAGTTTTTTCTAATGGTGAGACTGCGGGAAATTTTCCAGCTAAAAGTCATCTAAAACCGCTACCCATTATAGGAAGTGTGAAAAATGGCCTGCGTAAGATCCTCGGCAATAGCAATCATTTTAGTCATCCGACTTATGAAAAGTATAGAAGCGCTATGCTGTCAGGCGTAAGAAATTGCGAAGGATGTACTATTGTTTCTTCGCATGAAAACAATTTGCAATATGAAGAAAAGAATCTGAATCATTATGTGAATACAGGTGTCTCAAGTATGGTTGATTATGTCAGAAAAGGGGGAGATAATGCATTCGCAAGTCAGAAAGCAGGATTCTCAAAATTCATACATACCAATGATAGAGAGTTGTGGTTGGAGTTTTTTGCATATGACGAAAGCTGTTCTTGTTTTAAAATTGAGTATCAAAAGAGATTACATAAGATTCAACCTATTGTAATCAACATGCGAGACTTTATAGCAGATCACAAAATAGACTCCATAGTCTTGCATGCATCTAACAAGTATGGGGAAGGATCTTTTGGGGTTAGTGACGGATATAGAAAATCTTGGGGTACTGATATCAAGGCTCCATACCTATGGCTTGGTGATCATGGACTAAATATAGTCAAGCAAGGAGGCGGAGATCAGACTTTGTCATTGCGCTTAGAGGATGGCGATGAGGCTCAATACGTCCTAAGATCTATAGATAAAAATGTCGATAAATTAGTTGATCCAGAACTGCGAAATACGTTCGTTCAAACCTCTATACAAGGAGGTATATCGTCATCTCATCCTTATGGAGCTCTTGTGATCCCAAGGTTAGCTGAGGCGATAGATATATTGCACACTGTCCCCAAGGTTGTTTATCTGCCGGGTCAGTTAGAGCTAGGAGATTATAATGAAAAATTTGCCAATGGTCTATATCTAATGGAGCAGAGACCAGCTGGCAATATCGCTAAACATAAGATATTTGGTAATGCTGAGAAATCGGTCAGCACGGTCAAAATGATTAGCATTTTGCATAATGGGAAGGGTAGAATCGATCAGAAAGAATTAGCCAGGTGTAGAATGTTAGATATGCTAATCGGTGACTGGGATCGACATGATGATCAGTGGAGGTGGATAAAATATGAGGATGAATCTGGCAAAGCGCTATATCGTCCTATGCCCAGAGATAGAGATCAGGTATTTTTCAAAAATAAAGCGTTAGGCAGCTTTATTCCTACTAGGCCTTATTTCAATCCAGGATTGAGATCGTTTGAAAATAAAGTTGATTTCGTTTTCGGACTTAATTTCAACGCAAGACATTTTGATAGGACTTTTTTAAATGGACTAACGAAAGAAGACTTTGTCGCTGCAGCAAAACTAGTTCAAGACAATATAACAGACGAGGTCATAGAAGAAGCATTTATGGCATGGCCCCAAGCAATTAGGGATAATGATGCTGAAGAAATTTCAGAGAAATTAAAAGCAAGAAGAGTAGATCTACAGGAATACGCTGCTGAATTTTATGATTACCTGTATGAAGAAGTGGACATTGTTGGGACTAAGGGGAAGGACGAATTCGAACTTGTCGTAGAAAAAGATAGAGCGGATCTAAATGTTTATACTCAGAAGAAAAAAGAGAAGAAATTAATATACAGTAATGTTATAGACCTATCTACAAGTGAGGAAATAAGATTATTTGGTTTAGGAGGAGACGATACGTTTACGCTGTCAGGAGATGATCTCAAAAGCACAGTAAGGATCGTAGGAGGAGATGGTCATGATGTTATAAATAATAACACCGTGGCATCCAAGAAGGTCCTTGTTTATGACCTTGTAGATGAGGTAGAAGTAAAAGGAAACTATAAGAGTAAATTGAGTACTAGTAATGCAGTAAATGTATACGACAGAAAAGATTTCAAACTCGATAGAAAGCTCTTACATCCATTCTTAACGCTTTACACGGATGAAGGATTGGGTGTATCACTGAAGTATAGATGGCGGACCCATAACTTTAGATCTAATCCGCATAAAAGTAACAATGTCTTAAGTTTGAATTATTACTATAGACTAGCATCTATTAGACACTACTATCGTGGCACTATAAAATCAGTTTTTGGTAAGTGGGACTTAAGTCCAAACTATGAAATAACAGCGCCTACATTTGTTCAATATTACTATGGACTTGGCAATGAGTATGTAGCGCCAGAAGAATTATTTGAATCTGAGCCAGACCCAAGTTTCCAGAATTTTGTCGTACAAGGCAGCAGTATCAACTTTGATCCCAAAATATCAAGACAAGTTAAAAATGCAGGTGTTTTAAAACTGGGAGTTGGATTAAGGTATATCGATTTCAAAGAGTCCAATGATGACAGAAACTTATTTTATCTATCTGAAAGCTCTGATTTAAGCGCCGATGATCTCAATGATGCGTTTTATGGAAACCTCAATATAAGCTTAGTAAAACAAAATTTAGACCAAGATCTAAACCCTAGAAGGGGCTATAAATATACTTTTGGATACAGTTTTCATGCGAACTTAGTAGATGTCTCGACGAACCACCATAGAGTAGAATCGGACATCCAAATGTATATCCCCTTAGGCCCCAAACCTAATGTTGTCTTCAGCACCGATTTGGGATTCAAGTACAATTTTGGTGACTATGAGTTCTTTAATGCTAACTATCTCGCTGGTGATCGAAAACTTCGAGGATTTTGGTCTGACAGATTTGCGGGTGATGGTTTTGTATATCAATCCTCAGACTTAAGAGTTAAGGTGTTCAAGTTTGGTAAATCAGTTCCTACGACCTTTGGTGTTTTTGGGTCTTTT
>CAZJTO010000185.1:0-5526 GCA_964548935.1 uncultured Saprospiraceae bacterium | reverse complement strand
ATCAATTACGCTGGATTCATGTACATAATAATCATTCATGCTCAGTCCAATGTATGATTTTATCTACGACATGGTTGAACTCATCATCCCGAAGTTGCGGGGATATAGGTATAGCTAACAATTGTTCAGCAACCAATTCGCTTTGAGGATGGCTTTCGGATCTATATCCTACGGCAACATCTTGTTGATGAATGGCCTTTGGGTAATACACCGTTGAATCTATGCCTTGCTCTCTGAGATAGTTTTTCAGTTGATCCCTCTGAGGACTTAGAAGGCAATATTGGTGATAGGTGTGTGTAGCATTCACTCGAGTGCGAGGTTTCTGAAGATTTAGATCGTAAAACGCCTGATTGTATCGATGTGCCTGCTTTATGCGCTGATGATTCCTGGGATCCAACTCTATCAGTTGTGCGGACAAAATAGCGGCTTGAAGACTATCTAGGCGGCTATTCATACCGATGATCGCATGATGATATTTAGTGGTCTGACCATTATGGCATAGCAAGCGAAGCTTTTGTGCCAGCTCTTCACTATCTGTTACGATAGCACCACCATCACCAAAACATCCCAAATTCTTAGTAGGAAAGAAGGAGAAAGTTCCTATGTCACCAATAGTGCCGGCGTACTTCTCTTGCCCACTGTGTACTTGTAGCGTACTTCCTATGGCTTGAGCACTATCTTCGATTACTGGAATCTGATGTCGATTTGATATGTTATTCAACTCGATCATGTCTGACATCTGCCCATACAAGTGCTGAACAATTATAGCTTTTGTGGCGGCAGTAATTTTAGATTCGATGAGTGTTACGTCGATATGGAAGTATTCGTCGATATCGACTAATACCGGTTTGGCTTTTAATAGTAGGCACATCTCAAATGCTGAGATATATCCATATGCAGGCATAATCACCTCATCGCCGGGACCAATATCAAGCGCCATGAGGCTCGCCAGCAATGCATCAGTGCCGTTAGCACAAGTGATCACATGATTGACACCCAGATAGTTAGAGAGTTCTTCTTCAAACTTTTTGACAGCCTGACCTCCTATGAATCTTCCTGACTCGGTCGTCTGATTCCATGCTCGATCAAGTATGGTTTTGTTCTCCAGATAGAGCCTATCCAAGTATGCCATCTTGACCTTCATCATAGCGACCAGTATATGAGATTTTCTTTTCCTTTAAAATGAGTGTATAGACCTTTCACATCAAAGAGTATAGCTGTGCTCATACTCCGAGCTATAAACCAATCGAAGGTCAGATCCTTAAAGACTTCATGTGAGACTGCAATTACGATTGCATCATATTCACCTCTGATCTCTGCTGTAGCTTTAAAATGCACGCTGCTATCAGTAAACGATTGTATTCCCGGATCGACAGTATGTATTTCGATGCTATACTCTTGAAGATTATGTATCAGTTCAATCGTTCTGCTATTTCTGATGTCCGCAACATTCTCTTTAAAACTAAGACCCATAATCAGCACTGTGCTGTTGCCGGGGTTGATGCCATTATTAATAAGTGTCTGCGCCACTTTTGTTGCGATAAACTTGGGGATATAGTCATTGACTCGCCTTCCTGCGGCTATCACTTGTGGTATATGACCTAGCTGTTTTGCTTTATGGATGAGATACAATGGATCAACACTGATGCAATGACCACCTACTAAGCCTGGCTTATAGGGGTGAAAATTCCATTTGGTTGCTGCTGCATTGATTACCTCACCGCTGTCTATATCCATCTTGTCAAGGATGATAGCCATCTCATTCATCAGTGATATATTGAGATCTCTCTGCGTGTTTTCTAAGATCTTTGTGGCTTCTGCCGCCTTGATTGAGGATACACGGTGGCAAGGCTTGCTCAAGAATTGTTCATAAATAGCACAAACCCTATCTGCCGTTTTATGATCATTGGCGCCGACGATCTTAATGCTATTGATCAGGGTTTCGATGATTTGTCCCGGGACAATACGCTCTGGAGAATAAGCCACCTGAAAATCTTTGCGGATGTTCAACCCGCTCTGTGATTCTAATATTGGAATACATACCTCTTCGGTACAACCTGGATAGACGGTTGATTCATAAATAACTAAGTCTCCCTTATTTATACAGCCTCCTACGGTTTGGCATGCCTTTATGAGATGGCTTAGGTCGGGTTGGTCACTCGAATCAATATCTGTTGGCACCGCAATGATGTACACCGATGCTTGTCTGATCTGCTCAATGTGGGAGGTATAGGATACCACTCTGGATCGAATAAAATCAGACTTGAGCTCTTGGTTGTTATCTATTCCCTGTTTAAGCGATGCGATTCTATTGTCGTCAACATCGTACCCAATAACCTCATACTGCTCACTTAAGCATAGTGCCAGTGGGAGACCTACATATCCTAAACCAATAATGGAAATTGTCATGCTACCCGGGTCTTTACTTCTCGAATCCAATAATCGCTAGAATATTCTTCTTAAGCACCCTAACAAATATAGGCAATTGGTCTTACCAAGGTCTGTCTTTGCTGATGGCGGTATGCACCTGTTGGATTCCATTGCTCAACGATATGTTGGCTTGCCAACCAAGGGCTTGAAGTCTACTACTGCTCATCAGCTTACGAGGTGTGCCGTCAGGCTTGCTGTAATCGTGAACGATCTCTCCCTTGTAACCGACAATTTGCTTTATGAGTTTTGCCAGCTCAAGGATGCTAAGTTCTTCTCCTGTACCTACGTTTATAAACTCTCGACCATCATAGTGCAGCATAAGATAAAATAGCGCGTCTGCGAGATCATCCACATGCATGAATTCTCTTATCGGACTACCAGTCCCCCACATAACAACTTCTGGAGCATTCGCCTCCTTCGCCTCCATGAATTTTCTCAATAGAGCAGGAAGCACATGACTATTTTTTAGGTTGTAGTTGTCATTAGGCCCATATAGATTAGTAGGCATTGCTGAGATGAAGTTGCAGCCATATTGATCTCTATAAGCTTCGCACATCTTTATTCCAGCAATCTTGGCTATGGCATACGGCTCATTTGTGGGTTCGAGCGTGCCCGTCAACAGGTGGTCTTCTGACATTGGTTGAGGTGCATGTTTTGGATAGATACAAGATGATCCAAGAAACAGCAGTTTGCTTACTTCGTGCTCATAACTTTGATGGATCACGTTATTTTGGATCTGAAGGTTGTCATAGAGGAACTCTGCGCGCATTGAATTATTAGCTTGAATTCCACCGACTTTTGCAGCAGCCATGAACACGTAGTCTGGTTTCTCGAAGGTAAAGAATTGAGCCACGTCATTCTGTTGTCTCAAGTCTAGCTGGTAGGAGGTTTTCAGGATCAGGTTTTTATATCCTTCAGACTGTAGTCGGCGCACTATCGCTGATCCCACCATTCCTCGGTGGCCAGCCACGTATATTTTTGACTCCCTATTCATGTTCCTTGACTATAGAGTATCCATGATCTTTGAGATGCTTCTCTCTCTTGAAGAGTTTCAAATCTGATTCTATCATCTCAGATACGAGCATTTTTAGATCATATTTAGGTACCCATCCTAATTTTTCCTTTGCCTTAGTGGCATCACCGACTAAGAGGTCAACTTCGGTAGGCCTAAAGTAGTTCTCATCTATTTGTATAATGCAGGATCCTACTGGCAGCTGGTAACTCGGATTACTACAAGAGCTTATGTATCCTTTTTCTTCCTTACCTGTACCTTCAAAAGTGAGGGTGATGCCTAACTCACCAAAAGCCAGAAGCACAAAATCTCTAATCGAAGTGGTAACGCCCGTTGCAATAACAAAGTCCTCTGGGACATCATGTTGTAAGATACGCCACATTAGATCCACATAATCTTTGGCATGACCCCAATCTCGCTTGGCGTCAAGATTTCCAAGATAGAGTTTGTCTTGAAGACCCAAAGCAATTTTAGTTGCTGCTCTTGTTATTTTGCGTGTGACAAAGGTCTCACCACGTAACGGACTTTCATGATTGAAGAGGATGCCATTGCAAGCAAACATATCATAGGCTTCTCTATAATTGACCGTAATCCAATAGGCGTATAGCTTGGCGACTCCGTACGGCGATCTTGGATAAAAAGGAGTAGTCTCAGATTGCGGCACTTCTTGAACTAGCCCATACAATTCAGAGGTTGAAGCCTGATAAATCTTTGTCTTTTTTGACATTCCTAATAACCTCACTGCTTCGAGTACTCTTAGCGTGCCTAATGCATCAACATTGGCTGTATATTCTGGGCTATCGAAACTCACTTTCACATGAGACATCGCTCCCAAATTATATATTTCATCAGGGTCTACTTCTTTAACTATTCTAATTATGTTAGAAGAGTCTGTTAGATCACCATAATGAAGTCTCAATTTTATGTTCTGCTCATGAGGATCTTGATATAAGTGGTCTATGCGTTGGGTATTGAACAAGGAACTCCTTCTTTTGATGCCATGTACTTCATAGCCCTTACTAATAAGCAGTTCCGCAAGATATGCTCCATCTTGGCCAGTAATCCCTGTTATCAATGCTACTTTATTCCTCATGCAGTACTAATTCTTTTATTAACTCGTCATATGCTCGTTCTCCAGTAAGTCTACCACCTACCAATTCTAAGATTCGATCACACTTTTCGAGTGTCGTAATTCTGTGTGCCACGATGAGTATAGTCTTACCCAATGAGGCTAGATGGTTGATACTTTGGACGATTGCCCTTTCAGTTATTGGGTCCAGTGCACTCGTTACTTCATCAAAAACGAGTATTTCAGATTTCTTGTATAGTGCTCGTGCTATTCCTACACGTTGCTTTTGACCTCCTGATAACTTTACTCCACCCTCGCCGAGTTGCATGCTCAGACCTTCAGACTGTTGACTGATAAATGTAGAGAGCATAGACTCATCTAACACTTGTTGTAGGAGCTGTTGGTCAATCTCTTCAAAACCCAACGCTATATTTTCGGCAAGGGTACCGTTCATGATAAACACATCTTGCTCCACATAACCAATATTTCGCTGAAATGAGGCATCATCGGACTTCCCCTCAAGGGCTTTTCCATCTATCTCAAAGCTTCCAGATTGAGGCGCTATTAACCGCAGAAATATCTTAAGAAGGGTAGTCTTGCCAGATCCAGACCCTCCTATGACACCTACGCTTTCTCCTTTTTTGATTGTTAGACTCACATCAGTTAGGGCAGCTTGATCTGACTCGGGATATTGAAATGTGATATTCTTTAAAGTGACACTTTCATTGAAAGGCAGCTTGTCAACTTTCTCAAATGGATCCAAGGACTGGTTGGCGACTACACTTAATTCTTTAATGGTAAAAGAACTATTTTTTATTAGGAGTATGGAGTTCATCATTCGATTGATCGATGGCAGTACCTTGTAGGCGGCAACCGCAAAAAAGCCTAACAAGGTCAATACCGAATCCTTATCTGCACCCGTAAAATAGGCGAAAGCAAAAATCACCAATATGCCAAGGCCAAATATGACATCGTTGGTTTTTTGATGGATTTTTTCGTAGATACCTTTATTAAG
>CAZJTO010000184.1:1482-5537 GCA_964548935.1 uncultured Saprospiraceae bacterium | reverse complement strand
GGTGCTCCATCAGTACCTACTACCATAAATCTCGCGCCTGGGCTCGTCGTTCCAACTCCTACTCTACCATCATCATTTACGCGGATCGCAGGATCTGTTGGATTCATACCATCATGCAACACATTAAGTGTAGGTGCTCCATCAGTACCTACTACCATTAGTTTCGCTCCTGGGCTGGTAGTACCGATTCCTACTCTGGCATTATCTCTGACATGTAGTGCTAGCTCTCCGTCAGCATTTACCACATTTAGCGCAGATGACTCATCAGTGTTACCGCCGCCGACTACCATAAATCTTGCTCCTGGGGTTGGCGTTCCTATACCTACATGTGTATCATCATTAATTCTAAATGCTAAGTTTCCGGCACTATTAAGCACATTAACTGTGGGCTCCATATCATTTTGCCCAACAACCATAAATCTTGCTCCTGGACTTGTCGTACCTATACCAACTCGACCGTTATCATTCACTCGTATAGCAGGATTAGTCGGACTCATGCCGTCATGCAACACATTAAGTGTAGGCGCTCCATCAGTGCCGACTACCATGAATCTCGCGCCTGGACTGGTCGTTCCCACTCCTACTCTGCCATTATCATTCACTCGTATAGCAGGATCAGCAGGATTCATTCCATCATGTAAGATATTCAAGGTAGGAGCACCGTCTTGTCCAATTACCATTAATCTTGCTCCTGGGCTCGTCGTACCGATCCCTACCCGTCCATTATCATTAGCACGTATAGTCGGATTCATACCAGCTGTAGAGTCTGACAAAATGTTCAAGGTGGGTGCGCCAGGGTTTCCTACTACCATAAGCTTGGCTCCTGGGTTAGTCGTTCCTACGCCGACATTTTGGCCTATCACGGTAATACTTGTCAGCGATACAATTATTAGAACAAGTGCTAGATTAAGTTTAAGTATTTTCATTTTTCTTAAAAGATTAGAATATTAAATAAATGTGTTCACACGGTCGATCGACCTATCAATTAGTTGAGCAGGTCTTTACACCGGCAATCGTGTATAATGGACAAAAGCTCACTACACTGGTGAGTACAAATACTCCCGCTACAACAAGCAGAACAATACCTAAAGCACCAGTAACTAATTTTGATACAAAGAGCCCGATAAAGATGGCCGCTAAAAGCAATCTGATACCCTTATCTGCTGTTCCCATATTTTTTTTCATTGCTTTGATTTTTTAATTAGATGAATAGAAAAAATCAATCACGAAGTAGAGAAGCGTAAATGCTGATAGACAGACTACACATACAAGCAATAGCTTGTTTCTACTTTCTCGATTCATGTCCACAAGGTAAAGTCAGCAAATAATGTAGAGCGTGACATAAGTCACATGAGCATTATTACATAATAAATGATATTTGTGAGGACATTACATCTTATATCTTTCATGAATGATTTTTATGAATAGCGCAGAATTGTTAAATGAGCGATACCAATACGTCTTTGAGAATGCAGTAATGGAAGAGATTATTCGTGATGCTATTTTCCAAAAGATAGATTCTGGAGTAATTATCATGGACATTGGTGACAAAATCACCCATATGCCATTGATTTTAGAGGGCGCTGTCAAGATCGTAGATGAGGACAAAGACGACAACGAATTTTTACTGTATTATCTAGAGTCGGGGGATTCATGCGCCATGACGATGACCAGCTCATTGGGCGGACGAATCAGTAAAATCAAAGCTATGACTGAAGCACCCACACTAGCCTTCATGATCCCCATTCAAAAAATGGAAGAATGGATTATTAAGTATAAATCTTGGCGTCATTTTGTGTTTGATAGTTACGAGACAAGGATGAAAGAAATGCTACAGACTATCGATTCTTTGGCCTTCTCTAATATGGAACAAAGGCTTTATAAATATCTGAAGGATAGGGCAATGGTGTTGCAGACCGCAACCTTAGATATTACCCATTATCATATCGCTGAAGATCTCAATTCTTCAAGAGAGGTCATCTCCAGGTTAGTCAAAAAATTAGTTTTGGATAAAAAGCTTTCTACCGCCCGCAATCAGATTATAGTATTAGAATTATCCCCCAAGAATTAAGTTAGGCCACAAGTCTCTAAACATAATAGGTATATGCACGACTATAGTAACCAGTCACACGCTATCACTGAAACATCTTTCGCATCACTATCATTAGACCAATTTGAGTCTTTATCTCATCAGGAGTCCACCTTAATCCTCGATACAAGGTCTAAAGCAGAGTTTCGAGCTGGATTCATATCAAAGTCAATATTCTTAGGGATAGATGGCAACTTTAATGCTTGGATAACCGCACTTACACCAGAATCCATAAAAACTGTAGTCGTGATTGCTCACCCTAATCGGTTAACTGATGTATATACCAGATTAAAACGTACAAGTGCTCACTATAAACTGGCATATCTCGACGGTGGATTTCAGTCCTGGAGTAACACTCAGAGAGAAATAAATACGATCAGCTCCATATCACTTGAAGATTTTGCGCTTATAGATGAGCCAAGTATCATCGATGTATGCAAGCCTAGCGAATACTATAGTCAGCACTTGATCCAAGCTCAAAACATTCCCTTAATCAGAATCGTCGAAAACCATCCTGAGGTGCGCCTAAATGATGAGGTCAGTTATTATGTCTATTGCGCTACCGGCTATCGTTCGTTGATCTTTATCTCCTTGTTGAAATCACAAGGTATTCACAACTTGATCAACATCAAGGGAGGGTTTAGGGCGCTAAAGTATGCTGAGCTATTTAATTTATCTGACTATGCATGTCCGACAACTATGCCATAAGGGTTTGTATTATCATCTTGATTATCCATCCGATCATAATCAAAATCATCAAATCCTATTTTGACAATATCTAAAGCAATTTGCTTATGTCATCATAGTCGGATTACCAGCCAATGAGATTCTTACTGATAATCAGCTCTACTAAACATTAGACGAGAACTCTAGTATATTGTTCTCACCTGAACACATTAGGTTGGTTGGAATGCGGTATAGTTATTTCATGATGATGATGCTAATTAGACACTACCAAACCTTGGTTGCATCTAACGAGTCTACCCATTTGCCCCATTTTTTGTTGTACGTATGGATTGTATCAGTAGCTATTCCTTGATTGTTTTCTATTGGTAGACCGTGGTTAATCCACTCGAAAATGCTTCCGTACAGATTATAGACTGATGTGAAGCCCATTTTCTGCATCTTTTTACCGATTTTTTCACTACGGTATCCTACTGAACAGTAGATAATAATGTTATTGTCACGATCTATCCCAGCCAATAGATCTTCATCAAATTTTCTAAATCCAATATAACGAGCTCCAGGTATATGACTGACCTGGTACTCTTCTAATTCTCTTGCATCCAGAAAAATGTAATCTTCACTATTTTCATGTGCTTCTGGCACGTCAATGACGGGTACAGAAAATTTCAACAACTTTTCTAATCGCTCGTCAAAAACAGGATTAAGCACCTCTTGGCTATATGATGTACCTGCAATTAGACTAATGAGAGTGATAAAAAGTATTCGCATCTTATAATTTTTTGCCCCCTAAAATTTATTGCTGAGTCTTATGGCGTTGCTCTATTATAAGAAAAGCCACCACCGTTATCACGACCTACAGTCCATGTTGTAAAAGTCACATTAAGGAAGATGTCGTCTTCTATTAAGTGTAACACTAAGTCCAAACCAACTACATCTTGCAGACGCCCTACAGCCTCTCTAAATGGGGTAAACTCCAAACCATCCAGATTATCTGTACGCCCTACGGCCCACTCGGTACCGGCAGGACTTGAGTTCTGATCTGCTTCAATCTCAGATGCTTGATTGAATATTGGACCTCCATCAGCTGCTCTTGTGATAATCACGTTAGCGGTGAGTGTATCCTGATTACCCGGGCTCATGAAATCAACATTGTCGGCCAGTGTGAAACTCAATTCTTCGCCCATCCAGATTGTAGATGTTGTATCCATGTCCATTGTCATTGTATCCATGCCCATTGTCACTGTATCCATACCCATTGTCATTGTATCCATGCCCATTG
>CAZJTO010000184.1:0-1382 GCA_964548935.1 uncultured Saprospiraceae bacterium | reverse complement strand
TCCATGCCCATTGTCACTGTATCCATACCCATTGTCATTGTATCCATGCCCATTGTCATTGTGTCCATGCCCATAGTCATTGTGTCCATGCCCATTGTAATTGTATCCATACCCATAGTCATTGTGTCCATAATCATAGTCATTGTATCCATAGGCATATCATCGGGATCGTTGTCATCAGGTAAGTCAATATCGTCACTTGAGCATGCTGAGAGTATTAAGAACAGTGTAAGAATCAGGAAAGAAGTCTCAGATGTTTTATGCATTATTTAGTTATTTCTTTTTCGAATAAATGCGAAGATACTTGTGTTACCAAGCATATTGCGTGATCTAAGTCACCTAATACGGGTGAAAACATATTATTTGTTGAGACACCGAAGTTTAGTCATTTGCCCTATTAGTATAGGCCTTCAAGACTTTTTATCATCCACGTTTTAAACTTAGCAAGGACTTGTTAATTAGCAACGATCAACTATGTTTCATAACTGGTTCGTCTTTCTAAGATTGAGCGAGTAAGGTTTACATCTATATTGTCAACTACAGATTAATCCAATAATTCATCTTCAACACAACACCTCGATTTCTTGGGCCCCAGATATCCGTGTTATAGTTATCCGTATAAACTAAAAACAAATCACTCAGTGGTTTGAATCTCCATTGGAGTCGGCTGTTGATATTAAAGTTTTCTTGTTGAGTATTGAATTGTAAGAAAGTAGTCCAAAAGATATTTCTGGAGAAGTTGATCTCCATGCGAGAGCTCACCAAGTAGAATTCACTTTCACCAAATTCAGAAGGTAAGTCCAATTGATTATAGTTGAAGTTGACACCAAAGTTGCCCCATGGCTGTGTCCTATATGATAGACGTAGGACATACTGAGTTCTATTACCATTATAGAATCCACCATTCAAATAGCTCAAGCCATAATTAAAATTCTTTCTGACATCACTATCATACCCTATTTCGGCATAATTAAAATTATATCGTCCTACAGGCAGTGGATTCTCGGTAAAGGTGAATGGTCTAATGAGACCTTGTCGCTCGTGATTAAAATTGAAGAATACCCCACTCGTGTTGTTCATGTTAAGCTCATAGGATACAACAGTCCGGTTCTGGATCAGATCTAAGCCATCTTTTGTATAGTCAAGGATATTGCGCACATTAAACACGTGAGAGTTGATTGTAGTGCTGTTTTCTGGAAATAGCCGATAACTTGCCGTTGTAAATCCATGGTGAAATCCAATCTGAACTGTTGTATCTAATTCCGCATCAAAATGATCTAACCTCGGGATGAACCCAACGTCAGACCTATAGTTATTGCCGACTCCTGCAACATTGGTATAAAAACTAAATGTCCTCGTATCTCTACCTATAGCAACATTGT
>CAZJTO010000183.1:0-5547 GCA_964548935.1 uncultured Saprospiraceae bacterium | reverse complement strand
CCAGCGCTGCCAGTATCATATAGACTTTCTATTGTTGGGATCACTTCATGAGCCAGCTCTGGGTAAATATGGGCGATATTAGCACATGTCGTCATAGCGAATGCCTGAATAGCTATCGCACTCTGAGGATTGGCAAGATGAGCAAACGCCACCTCATAGACATCCCCGATATGATCCTCATTAAATCGCATATGCTGCAGGCTGCGATAGAGGTTTCTGAGCAAGCTATCCTCCTGAGAGGTCTGCAATAGATCTATAATCTCAGTCATATGGGGGTAGAGCAATTCTTCCCTCTCCATGGCAACAAACTCCAACGGCCATGACGCTCGCTGCCGCATCCGCAAATTTCCGCCATAGAGGAGGGTAAGTAATGTACTGAGAGGAGCAGCGCCGTTGATGATGCCTTGACATATCTGCTTCGCCTGTTTTTTAGAGTGTTCTTGATATAGTAACTCCCTGATATCCACCTAGCTTAGGTATTTGCCAACTATTGGCATCCGTCGACCCATACCAAAGGCCTTAGAGCTGACCCGTAACGATGGCGCCGTCTGATACCGCTTGAACTCATTGATATTAACCAATCTGAGTATGCGCTTGACCAAGGCCTCGTCATAGCCCATAGCAATGATCTCCTTTGGTCCTTTTTGGTTTTCGATATACTGCTCCAAGATGGCATCGAGGATGTCATAGTCCGGCAGGCTATCAGAGTCTTTTTGATTCGGTCGCAGCTCTGCCGATGGAGGCTTAGTAATGATATGTTCTGGGATGACCACACCATCTTTATTCATATAGCGAGCGAGGGCATAGACATCCGTCTTATATACGTCGCCGATGACCGATAGTCCTCCACACATATCGCCATAGAGCGTACCATAGCCTACTGCGGCTTCTGACTTATTGGACGTGTTGAGAACGATATTGCCAAACTTATTAGATACTCCCATCAGCAACATGCCACGGATACGAGCTTGCAGGTTTTCTTCGGCGATATTAAATGGCAGATCGCCATACAGCGGCTTCAACTGCTGCATGTATACTTTATAGACTTCTTCTATGGTGATGATGTCATACTGTATCCCAATGTTCTTGCATAGCTCAATGGAATCATTGACCGAATGATCCGAGGAGAACTGTGACGGCATCAACAATACGCGCACATTGTCAGCGCCTAAAGCACGCTGAGCAATAACCGTCGTTACGGCAGAGTCAATACCTCCGGATAGCCCCAACACACATTTAGAAAAACCCAGTTTGCCAAAGTAATCCTTCAGCCCCAGTACGAGTGCATCATGGATCTCAAGTATCTTATCCTTAGGCTGTACAATCGACTGACCACTCTTCATGACATCCTCCAGCTCATAGCATCGATAGTCCTCTACGAAATATGGCATCTCCTCATAGATGGTTCCATCTGGTGACATGACGGTAGACCCGCCATCAAAGATGATCTCCGTCTGGGCACCTACATGATTGATATAAAACATAGGGATACCGTATTGGCTGATATTGGCCTTGAGGATCTCTATCCGCTCCTCTGCATGATCATAGCTAAATGGTGATGCTGAGACATTGATGATGAAGTCTGGATTCTGCGATTCATACTCATCAAGTGGACAGATCGTATATAGCGGGTTTTCATTGCTGATATTCCAGATATCCTCACATACTGTGAGTGCTATCTTCTGACCTTTATACTCTACGATGTTAAACTCCCGAGCTGGCTCAAAATACCGATACTCATCAAAAATGTCATAGGTCGGCAACAGCGCCTTGTGCTGTACATGAAGAATCTCTTGATCAGCGATGAAGTAAACAGAATTGTATAGATCCTTCCCCTCTGGAACCGGATTGATGGTCGGTGCTCCAATGACAACAGCTATGCCTTTGGAGGCCTCTCTGATCGCTTCTATGCACGCATAGCTCTCGCTGATAAAATCTGAAAACTCCAAAAAATCACGAGGTGGATATCCGCAAGTTGCCAACTCTCCAAAGCACACGATATCCGCTCCATCCAGGATAGCTTTGGAGATATAGCCTTTTATCTTAGCAAGGTTGCCATCAAAGTTTCCAATGTGATAATTCAGCTGGGCTATGGCGATCTTCATTATGATAATTTAGGTTTAGTAAGGCAAGTTACAGTATACATTAAGAATTTTCATATCTAAAACCGTCTATCACTGTAAGAATAATAGCGATAATGTTCATTTTTGTCGGATAGATCTGACGCATATGATTACTGTAGATTCTTCAGCTCGAGGATTAATATTTGACTTGGATGGCACCCTCGCCGATACCATGGGTATGCACATCGACGCATGGATTGCTGCAGGTCAAGAATATGGCCTTGCTATCACTCCCGCCATGATCAATGATAATGCCGGTATTCCTACCCGACCCCTGCTAACGTTGCTTAACAAACAGTATGGCTGGACCGTGGATCCAATGGCGTTTGAAGAAGTCAAGGACCACCACTACAATATAATCAAGGAATCGCACGGCAAAATAAAACCCATCCCAGCTGTGATGGATATTGTGAGGGCCTATAAGGACAAACTCCCGATGGCAGTAGGAACAGGAAGTATTCGCACAGACGCCCTGATGGCTATAGGTGAACTGGGCATCACTGATCTTATCATAGGTGTAGTTACTGCTGACGACGTCACTCAGCCGAAGCCTCATCCAGAAACATTCTTGACCTGTGCGTCGATCATTGGTATCGAACCAAAATTTTGTCAAGTATTTGAGGATAGTCCAAAAGGCGTTGAAGCGGCTCTTGCAGGTGGTATGATGGTCACAAATATCCTAACAGGAGTATTCCATAAACCATACGAAAAAAATTAAATCAAAAAATGTACTCAAAGTATAGGGGACTTTAAGGCTCAGAAGTGTCTTAGATGTAGAATCCCAAAAAAGCAATGATTTTTCATAATAGGGAGTCAAATTAATTTTTGACTCCTATTTTTTTTCCAGAAATATATTTGCGTTTAGAGTTGCACATTATCACCGAATTAAGATAAATTTGCGCTCGCTTAAACAGCACGCTTCCTTAGCTCAGCTGGTTAGAGCATCTGACTGTTAATCAGAGGGTCCAAGGTTCAAGTCCTTGAGGAAGCGCTAAACAAAGTCCTCATTATCAATAACTTAGATAGTGAGGGCTTTTTATTTGGCTCGCTTGTAAATTGATTTGATACATAATTTGAGACACAACGCTATTCTTTGGACTCATTCTAAGAACATCAATTCATTGTATTAATTCAGGACCTCTCATTTGTAAGTTAGTTAGATAAACCAATGTAGCTTTAGTCGAAGATGTAACTAAGCTTCTATTTTTTCTAACACGTATGGATTCGACATAGTGCTGGCCCCAAATCTAGTCAATAATGCTCCCTCGTTTTCAGAGTCTATATTTTCAGACATAATAATATCTCTAACAGCCGGTTGCTTAATGCTCGGGATTCGTATTTTGAAAAACGGCCATAGGGTTTCACTCTGATAAACCTTATTTCTATCAGGGAATCCCACTAATCTATGAACACCATCGCTATTTTTGAACTCCGAAGAATATTCAAACTCCCACGTAGAGCCATCAAACCTTAATCTGCCAATTATCAAATTGGATAGTTTGATGTTGAAAACGGCGCTAATCGACTCTAAGTCTACGTCGACTTTTTTCTTGCCTTGAATTAGCTGATTGATATATTTATCGAAGAAGCTCATTGATCTTGTTAAATCGATAATTTAATATTGCTTTTATCACATTACTCCTATAATAGTCAATGTTTTGGAAACTATCAACTATGTCAATGGCTTTCTCTAAAGCCGAGTCGTTAACATGGCTTAATACCATTTCTCTATCTAAGTAACCATTTTGAATAAGATGTCTTATCAAAACAAAGTGATTGTAACTTTGGTCAACACCTATCCCTTCTATTCCCAATCTAGGCGTTGGTCTTTGGCAATATGCTTCTATTGCACTATCCTTTAAAACAGAAATATTGTAAAATTTATTCTTTACAGCCGAGTCTTTTAGGTTCCAAAGAAGACCTCTCGCCTGATCGTAAAGGGGGCTAAATACCACACTGTTATTCGCTTTTTGAGCGTTACCTATTACACCCCAGTTTTCATAGTGTCGATCATTGTTGCCCACTATAGCATCAAAAAGTATCATTTTATTGAACCCAAGTAATAACTCATCTGAATATCTATGGTAAACTTCACTTATAGCCGTACTAACCAACTCATAAGTTAGCAACTGCCTCCTTTCTAATCTATTGGCATTTATCTCGTCGACAAGTTCTCTGTCCTCCAGATATTCTGCTATGACTTCTATTCCGTGTATTAGCTTTTCTTGATTGCGATGATTTAGAAAGTCTCTGCTGAGAAATCTCACCTGACCATTTATAAGTGCCAACTCAGTCTCATTCATGTTGAAGCCTATCCCTTCACCAATCTTGTTTATTAAAAATTCAGTAATTGACTCGGTAGGATATGACTTATATCCAAACTTAGCGTAATAGCCTGGCCATAGCGAAGGCTTGCCTTTGCGTGTAGAGCATTTCTTTGAATAAAAGTGCACATGAATATATTCTTTGGGTTGATCACCTGGTAAAACTATATCCTTGATATAGAAATTACAATTACTTACTCTTTTAAGTCTTACGTTTCTTTTTCCTGAGAATTGTTTAGGTGAATATTTAGGGAGCCTCCCTTTAAGATCAATCATTGGCAAAAGATACTTAACATAGGCATAGTATATCAAATTGGCTTGTGTTTATAGCCCAAGGGAGGCTCAACTTTCCGTCTCTGCAGTCATCCCGCTTGCCTCCAAAGCCTCCTTATACATCAAAGGAAACTTAGTATAGAAAGAAATCAACCTGCTCAGTGTGGCGATGATCTCGTCTTTCTCGGAGTGCTTTATCTCGGTGTCGCTCACTATCTAATCGCCCTTGATAGGTTGTCCATAGAGAGCATAGGGTCTGTTTCGAGTATGCCTCAGAAGATGTAGTCATGTGAAAGCTTGTCAATTGTCATAGGTTGCATTTGGTTGATCACCTATGCAAAGATCATTCCTTAGAGCGTCTAAGAGCCCAAAAGAATTTTAGTAGCTAAATACTTCTGTATCCTGTAGTTGGCTATCAGATCTTTCTTACTTAGATATTCACAAGTGGGTAAGGAGCAATCGTTCTGAATTATCATTGCAAAATGTATTTGTATGATACGGTTAGGACGCCAAAATATTTGCGACCATCGAGGAATCTAAAGTCATCTGGAAATAAATAAGAAGGCGAATTAATACAATTGAATGTATTCCCACGAATTTCTGCATCTGTAAATTCAAGTCTATTCGAAATAACCACAGCTCTGAAGCAATGCTCAATATAACTGCAATCACTAGATATTTCAAAATCACGATCTAAACTCCCAAACGCAATTGAAACAAAATTACTATCGATGGCATAGGGTCTAGAAACAGGTTCAAGTGATATTTCAGTATAAGTATCTAACGTCTGATCATCAATTATTTTGATTCTTTCGAACAGTCTTTCT
>CAZJTO010000182.1:0-5574 GCA_964548935.1 uncultured Saprospiraceae bacterium | reverse complement strand
AAAATTATTTCACTAAGTATCTGATTAACGAGGAGGATTATGACGCACTTCGCACAGAGTTGTATGCTAAAGTTCAAAACGAACCAGAGAATCTCTTTTATCCCGAGATGATCCAGTGGGTCTTTGTACATAATAAACAGTACACTAAGGCACTGAGGCAAGCAAGAGCCTTAGACAAGCGCTTAGGCGAAAATGGTCAGCGAATATATGAACTTGCGCGTATCGCCAAGAACGATAAGGACTATGACTCAGCGATAAAAGCGTATCAGTACATCATAGATAATAAAGAACCTATAAATAGCTTCTATCTCGATGCTAAGAAGCAACTCCTTGATACCAAGAGAAAGAAAATAATATCTGGGTCATATACTTCAGAAGACCTAAGCTCACTCAAGTCTGAGTACAGCGATTATCTAGACAGCTATGGGCGCAACAGCCAATCATCGCTGGTCTCTCTGAAACTGGCAGAGCTAGAGGCACGATATATCAATGATTTAGATTCTGGCATTAAGATCTTGAATGAAGTCATCAATTATCCTGGCATTAACAACTACATTAAGGCAAATGCAAAATTAGACTTAGCGGACTATTATCTAATGTCAGGTGAAGTATGGGAGTCGACATTGTTATATAGCCAGGTTGACAAGGAGTTCAGAGAAGATCATCTAGGGGAAAAGGCGCGATTTAAAAACGCCAAGTTGAGTTACTACATCGGAGATTTTGATTGGGCTCAAGAACAGTTTAGCATTTTAAAATCAGCCACTACTAGACTAATTTCCAATGATGCAATTGACTTGTCAGTCTTCATCATGGATAATGCGAATCTAGATACGACATTTGCCCCATTGGCGCTGTTCAGTGAGGCGGAACTGTTGTTATTTCAGAATCGTGTTGATGAAGCCTTCAATAAGTTGGATAGTATTGGACTTGTATATACGGACCATACCCTGATAGATGACGTCTATTACGCTAAAGCTGTACAGTATACAGAGATGGGAGAAATCGATAAAGCGGTAGAATACTATCAGCGTATCATTAAGGAATATCCAGAAGAGATTCGTGCGGATAATGCCATATTCAACCTGGCTGTATTATATGCTGACGAGCTCGACGACACTGAACAAGCTAAAGAACTCTATCAGAGCTTATTCATCGATTATCCCGATAGCACATACTCTATTGAAGCGAGAAAGCGATTTAGGATATTGCGTGGAGATAATATCTAAACCAGACGTCGGCGACAGAATATGCAATACCGCAATGGCTCATTGGTACTAGGTAGAATTGCCGATATACCCATCAAGGTTCATTGGAGCTTCGGCTTACTTCTTTTGTTTATCATATACTACGTGTTAGAGCATAATCTTAGCACAGTAGAGGGTCTGTGGTTTTTTAGTTTAGTCTTGTTGATGTTCTGTTTTGTCATCATGCATGAGTATGGCCATGCACTTACTGCGAGGCGATATGGAGTATCAACTAAGGATATTATTATCTCCCCAATAGGAGGTGTTGCGAGACTTTCATTTATCCCCAAGAAGGCTCTACATGAGTTATATATCGCTGTGGCAGGACCCGCCGTAAATCTGGTTTTGTTGATACTTTTTGGGGCTTTGTTATTGATTTCTGGCAAGCCTTTGCTGCCAACTTCAGAGATCATTAATCCCTTCACCCATTGGTCCGATTACGTTGGAGTTTTGTTTTCTATAAATGCTGCTTTGGTGGTGTTTAATCTGATCCCGGCCTTTCCGATGGATGGTGGTAGAATTTTACGAGCATTGCTGACCATGGGGCTCAAGGATCACCAGCAGGCCACTATGATTGCAAGTTATGTCGGCCAGGGACTTGCGGTACTCTTTGTGATAGGAGGGGCTTATTTTGATCATTACATGTTGATGTTTATTGGAGTCTTTGTGTTCCTCACGGCACGGGCCGAGCGCCGTTTTATCAATAGAGAGAATAAGCTAAATCAATTGCAGGTGAAAGATCTACTCATATCCCAAGATCGTGATATGAGCGCATTGATTGATGACACAGCTGGGCTAAGCATAACTCAAGAAGACACCACTGGCACTCATGATCGATATGGTTATGTGAGCCATAACATCCCTATAAACAAGCTTTTCGAATTGATGAATCACCAGGGTTGGCTATCAGTAATCGTTAGAGATGAGAATAAAAAAGAAATAGGAGTAATAGACAGGCCACTACTCCTAAGTTATATCAATAAGGTATCCTAAGTCGGGGGGAACCTTTAAATTCTATTGTATGCCGAGCTTAGTCTTGAGCACTGGCATCAAATCATCAGCTAAATCTGCGAATAGTATTCCTCCGATGCTGGCATCAAATATCATACTATAACCTTGTTCTTTGCCATAGGCGTCAACTACTGACTGTACTCGTGCTAATATCGGCTGATATAGTTCTTGCTTCTTAGCTGCGATATTATTTTGCACTTCTACTTCGTAGGCCTGAATCGCCTGCTGGTCTTGTGCAAGTTTTGCTTCTTTTTGTTGCATATCAATCTGTGATAGCTCGCCAGAATCAACCTTAGCCAGATAGGTTTTGTACTCCGCCTCAAAGCTCTTAACCATCTCTTCTCCTTTTGCGATCAGCTGTTTTTGAAATGCTTCGAGCTGGCTATCTGCAGTTTTAACTTCAGGAAGACTTACCAATAGTTGTGAAGAATTCAGATATCCATACTTCTGCGCATTTAACTGCAGTCCAAGTACGACTAACAAAGCAAGTAATATTGTTCTTTTCATTTGTAGTTTTTTTACAGACTGATTAAGTCTTTGTTGTTTATTCGATTTTTTTGTACGACGTACGTTTTGCTGTAAAATTTTTATTCTATGCTTGTTTTAACAGTACCTTAATCAGGCTCGAAACCTAACACGATACTAAATTTGCCTAATGGTCCAAGACCAGGATTGTCTACATCCTTATCTAAGCCAAAACCATAATCAAATCCGAGTAAGCCAAATACTGGCAAAAACACCCTTGCCCCTACACCTACAGTCCTCCTTAATTCAAATGGATTATAATCACCGAAGGAATCCCATTGATTACCCGCTTGGAAATAAAGTGTTGTATAAATGATCGAGTTTGGATTAGTTGATAACGGATATCTTAGTTCAGTTGTAAACTTATTAAAGATAATTCCACCACCATTAGCGTTATCATCTGGTGAGATATCCTCTGTTTCATATCCTCTTAATGCAATGATGTCTGTACCCTGAATACCTGCGTTCTGATTGGATAAACCATCACCCCCAAGTTGAAAGCGCTCGAACGGAACATCTCCAATGTTAGCATCATAGGTCCCCAAGAATCCCATTTTCGCCTGGGTCATAAACACGAGCTTACCTGTTATATTATAAAACCACTCTGCATCTATTCGCCATTTGTGATATTCTAAAAATTCAAACCTGCGAGCCTCTTCGATGTTATTTATGAATAAGTTTTCATCAAAATTAGCGAGACCTCTAATACCTAAGGTGAGTTGTTCAGCATTTATAGCTGATTGTCTTTCTTCCGCATCAAGAACCCAGAAATTATCCTCTCTGAATAATGAGTACGGGAGGGTAAATTGTATCGTTAATGACACCCTGGATCCGCTGGTCGGGAACTGCGGATTAGCTATAGAGCTGCGGGAGAATACTTGCTGGATATTGAAGTTTTTGAATGAACCACTGTTCACCGAGAATCCAGCGGCAAAATCGTCCAAATTGATCGTCTCTATGTTGATTGTGGTAGAAGAGGTAAAAAAGTCATCTGGAAACTTAAGAGCAGTACCTAGGCCAGCAAAGAATCTGTTGATGTTCAATGATCCTGCTCCAAAAGAAGAGTTATCAAACTGTGACAAGGCCCATCCTACAGTAAAGGCATTAGGTCTCTTACCTCCCAGCCAAGGCTCAGTAAAGCTAAAGTTATAAGATCGAAAGAATCGACTGTTAGATTGTAAACGGAGTGATAGACGTTGCCCATCTCCTGTTGGCAGTGGAGACCAAGCGGATTTTTGACGTATATTTTCGAGGGAGAAATTATTAAATGTGACCCCTAAGGTCCCAATGAGTCCCTCAAATCCTCCATACCCTGCAGATAGCTCAAGTTGATCCGATGGCCTCTCAACAACAGTATACTCTATATCTACCGTACCTCGCTCATAATTTACTGGCGTATTGATACCGAGATCTTCAGGGTCAAAATATCCTAAGTTTGTGATCTCACGCTGTGATCTAATTATATCGGATCTACTGAATTTCTCACCTGGCCTTGTTCTTACTACCCGTCGAATGATATTCTCATGTGTCCGATCATTTCCCTTGATAGTTACCTTGTCGATGGTCGCTTGTGGACCCTCAAAAATCCTCATCTCTATATCAATAGTATCCTGGCGTATAGCAACTTGCTGAGGATCCACATTGAAGAATAAGTATCCTTTATCCATGTATAGAGAGGAAATATCTTGTCCAGTCAGACTAAATTCTAAGCGTTGAGCAAGATCATCGGGATTAAAAATAGTTCCTTTCGGGATGTTCAATACTAAGGATAGCTGATCATCGGTATAAAGCGAATTACCTTTCCATGTGATATTGCCAAACTTGTATTGCACTCCTTCATCGATATATAAATTTACATTAACTAAGCCTTTGTCATTTCGCCATACAGAGTCTCGGATGATCTGAGCATCGCTATGTCCATTTAGAATAAAGAACTGAATTAGATTTTTCTTATCTGCCTCATAGTCCGATTTAACGAACTTTGATTTTTTTAAGAGCGTTCCCTTTTTCTTAGTGTCTTTTAGCTGTTTTCTTAGTTTTTTGTCCTTTATCGCTTGATTACCTATAAAATTGATCTGGTCAATTTTGACTTTTTTATTCTTCTTTACAGTGATATGCATCTTTACAGTGTTCTGCAAGACAGTATCTATCACGGGAACCATGCTAACTTCCGCATCCAAGAAACCCTTGTCGATATAGTACTGTTTTAGCTTGTTCGCTCCTACATTACGATCATTCTCTGATATGATACCTCCGATTCTAAAGGTTTCTCCGAGTTCTTCGATTAGATTTTCTTGTTGAATCTTACGTACATTCTTAAATTGATATCCTGACAATATAGGCTGCTCCTTCAACTGGATAGTTAGATACACACTATCTTGAACGAGCTTGTCTAGTACTATCTCGACATCTGAAAAAAGCCGAAGTCTCCACAGTTCATTGACTGCTCTTGACAATCTCTCACTTGGTATCTCGATTGTCTGGCCTTCACGTAGGCCTGTTATTGACTTGATTGCATTGTCATCACGCCGTTCTGCTCCAGTGATGTTGACTTGAGCAATGTGGTAGGTCTTCTTATTGCTATAATCGAGCTCTACAAAATTAGGAGCTAGTGGATTAGTATCTTGTGCAGTAAGACCTCCCAATAAAAGGCCGAAGCCCAAGAGAAGTAGAATAACTCTTCTTATCATATATGGTGAGTATAGAACCTCAAAAGAACAGTCTTTTATATGCACTTTACTTGTTGTTTTCATATTTAACCCTGCGTTAAGAATTAATTAACTGCTCCCCCGTT
>CAZJTO010000181.1:0-5581 GCA_964548935.1 uncultured Saprospiraceae bacterium | reverse complement strand
TATAGCTTAGGAAGCAAGAGCGGCACTCGAGACTTATAGTTTTTAAAGGTATCGGGGCGCCTTTCCATCATTCGCTTTTCTTTCATAGGAATTGAAGCAAAAATAAAGAGAAGGACCATGGACACGGCTCCTATGCCTGTATACAGTGGCGCACCAAATGATAGCCCGATAAAAAATAAACCAATCCAGAAGAGCATTTCTCCAAGGTAGTTAGGGTGCCTACACCGACCCCATAAGCCAGTATCCAAGATTTCGGAAACCTTCGGATTTGGCCTTCTCTTAAATTTAGCTAAATCATTATCAGCGAAGAACTCAAATAGGGTCCCAACAAAAGAGACGACAGCTCCAAAGATGAATAGCCCCAAACTGCTCATGCCATTATGGAACATAGAGAATAACGGCCACATACCACCAAAAACTAATACGGTCGGAAAGAGATGTATACCAAAGAAGTTAACTAAAGGATACATGGATCCTGTATCTGCTGCTAACTTAGTATAGCGCCAATCCTCATGCGAAAAATCAGGCCACGTCCTGATCCAGTTAAATGTCAAGCGCCAAGACCATAGAGTGATTACTCCAAAGGCGATAAAATGATAGATGCTTAGGACAGATGGGTGTAGGTAGCCCCACATCATGACAAAAAAGAATGGAATCAAGCTCCAATAGGGATCGTATATGGAACTATTTTTTTTGATAATAGCAAATAAGAAACATACCACGGTCATGACTACGTCTGCAATCAAAAAAGCTTGGACTTCGCCAAGCGATTGGGTAAAGTGCCAGGTAGCGTAACCGCTTATAGCTATTACGACATAGATAATGGCGACCTGCATAAGATCACCGTAATTTCTGTTGACTTGATTCATAAGGTAAGAGGATGATAATTAGATATGGTTAACAAGCGATCTTTGAACAACTCACTCTTGAGGAGTTCTTGATCGCTGGGTGCCCAGGTTATATTGGCTAGCATAGGAATAAGTCCAGATGCTTGTTTGTCTTCATCATGTGTTGCAACTATATGTGTAGGGGAGAGGTCCTGAATGAGTGCCTCAACGGCAGTCATGCCAGGCGACACATCACCTCCTAAGACTTTGGGTAATCGGTAGTGGTTGAATGGGGTCAGCGCTAGTGCGACAGGAGGATAGCCGTTGATCAACTCTCGCCACCGGGGATCATAGCCATGGGTTGCCAGCAACACACTCTGACTACCATCTTCTAATAAGAGGGCATCATAGATTGGATCTATAGATCTATAAGACGGAATATGATGAAGGTTTAGACTAGAGTCAGATACAGATTCGGACCATTGATCAAATGTATAAACCTCTGAGCCTGGCAGCGCACGCTTCACTTTCTGGTAGATAGACTTTGGTACGACAAGGCGCTTTGGGTTCAGCTCTAATAGGGTTTCTATATGAAAGTGGTCAGGATACTTTTGGGTTATTAAGACCACGTCATAAGTAGGCACATCGCTGATCGAAACAGACGCAGTACTGTGGCTCTGTTTGTTGAACCAAGAAAAGAAATCCACCTCAGCACCCTTTAGCCATGGATCTACCAATACTCTTGTATTGCCAAATTCTAGATGCCACGAGTTATCCATATTGAGGCGCTGTAGCCGCATATCGTTTCCTTTAGCAACTAATATAAAGATTGCGATTTAGGTTCATATCTATTTCGTCAGTAGAAATCCGAATTAAAAAAGTTTCAGTTTCTGACCTGAGAAATCTATAGGCACATATTCAACAAAACATTTTCTGACAGCTTGCTTACATTTCTGAATTTCGATCGAGGGAGGCACTGAGAAACCCTTGTCTTATAGATGTACGCCATTTATGGATGTACACCCCAAATTATCCAATTGTATTTTATAGAACAACAGTCTATCTGAGGTTACAAAAAGAAATAATCCCATCTCTTTTGTTGCCGACGATCTCCAGGGCATTCTCCGCCAAAAGCCTAAATTAAATAGGCCTTATTACATAAATCAGAGACCATAGATTCTTACATGATGACCAGTCCATCAGGCGGTATTGTATTGCCTGAACACTAAGTTTTAACCTAATCCAAAATCCTTAAAAAAGTACCAAAAATCCGAATGGACGGGTCAGTTATCAGATTCTCGCTAGGCATAAGCGCCTTAAAAGACTCTTAAGAGTAAAGAATCCAACTACAATGAAAACAATGAAAATTTTTAACCCCCTTAATTTAAATCCAGCAAGTGCTCTAATTATAGCATTCGCTTTTTTCCTTCAACTTAACTTCGTTGCAGCGCAATCACATTCATGTGGTGTGACTCACGAGTTAGAAAAATATCAAACCCTTTATCCTGAAGAATATGAAAAGAGATTGGCCGAATACAACGGCTTTATCTCTAAGAGTGTTCTAAAAGTACAGCAGCTGAAAAACTCTGGTGTACAACAGACTTGCCCTAATGGCATAACTGTATTACCTATCGCATTTCACATCTTTCATAGCGGAGAGGCGATTGGCACAGGTAGGAATTTCTCTAGAGATGATCTGAGATTAGTTGTTGACCAACTTAACTCGGATTTTAGTGGATATTCTGATAGAAAAGAAAATATTACTGGCGATTTTCAATCATTTGAATCTGGCCATACATGCATCCAGTTTGCGATCGGCAAGATCAATCGGATCAATACGGCGACATGCCCATCTTATAGGACAGGTGCAACTCATGGAACCCTTCATGCTTGCTTACCCGGTGGATCGGGTGTAGGCAGTGAGAACGACCCTCATGACTATCTAAACATATATGTAACTGACCTCGACAATGGATTTCTGGGTATTGCATCCAGCATTCCAAAGTTGTTCGGTCGTGCTAATTCTGATGATGATGGTGTAACGATCAATCACGAGATTGTCATACCGGGCAGAGCAGGTTCACTCTATAATAGAGGGAGTGTTCTGGCACATGAGATCGGCCACTGGTTAGGTCTGCCTCATGTCAATGGTGACATTAATGGCTCAGGCTGTGGTGCTGATGATGGTTTTAATGATACTTACCCACAGAATGCGCAGCGGTTTTATCTCTGTAGCGCTCAAGAGATCCCGACTTCATGTGGATCTGTGGACAACATATTCAACTTTATGGATTACTCAGCAGACTGCGCTAAGCTCATGTTTACTGAGGAGCAAGCGATGACGATGAGAGAAGTCCTCCAAAGTGATCGACGTCAACTTGCATCATCATTTGCAAGAGGGAATGATGACACAGAAGAATTCAATACAACTTGTAAGACTTTTGAGGCAAACTCGAGAAATTTTGAATTTATAGTTGCCGATTGTCATACGGAGATGAACTTTTTGGATTATCAGACTAGATGGTATCCATCAGAGTATAATTCAGATAACTCGACAAGCGGATTAACCATATTCACTTGGGAGCTTGATAACAGAACTAAGTCGGATGAAGTATTGCAGAAGCAAGAGCTTTATATGCTACCAGTGGTTCATCAGGCACAAAGCTTCACTGATGTCAGAGCATTTAACTTGTTCATCCAATGTTGGGACCCATACAAGAGACAATACACAGAAAAAGTAGCTGCAGGAAGACTTATGGTTATCCTAAAGAGATGCCCGACACCAGAAAATGACGAAGTAGAAAATGCAATAGCGTTAAGCTTTGGCACAGACTGTTTTGAAGACAGCTATATCCTCAATAGCGCCACGACTTCTAGAAAAGAACAAGTAGCATGCTCAAATAATAGAGAAGCCGAAGATGTATGGTTTAAAACTACTGTGCCAGAACAAGCAGGCATGAAAGTAGAAGCAAGAAGAGTAAATACTACAGAAGCTGACCCAATAGTCGAAGCTTATATAAAGAGAGGATCACAGTTTATCTGTGTAGGCGATCAATCGAGCTCAACGCTTGAGATCACCGATCTCGCTCCAGGAGAAGAGTTATACTTCAGAGTATACAATCAGAGCAGTGCGAGTGGTACATTCTTCATATGTATGTCTCAGACAGCACTCAGCAACAATACCTGTAACACCGCTGCCGCTCTTACAGTAGAGAACAGCTGCAATAGCAAGGTATATCACAACTTCGGTGCTACGGCATCGGGTTACCCAAGCAATAAGGCCCTATGTGGTCGGACCGACAGAGCCCTTGATATCTGGTTTACAGCAGTAGTGCCAGCATCTGGCAACCTGTTTGTAGAATCATTTGAGGTTGAAGGTGGTGTATCTGAGATCATCATGGAAGCGTATGCAGGATCATGTAACGATCTTACGCCAGTCGCTTGTAGTAGCATTAAAGAATACTGGCCTGTCAATGACAGACACGCACTTATAGAGTTGTTTAACCGCGTACCAGGGGAGACTATTTATATTAGAATCTTTGGAGGGGGAACCATCCGAGAAGGAGAGTTTGGACTATGTGCCTATGGAGGAGCTCCTCAGACAAGCTGTAGAATTAGCTACGTTGAAGCTCTCGGTCAGAGCGAGTGTGATGGTGCCACAAGTACTTATGAGCAGACGCTTAGAGTGACATTTAGAAACAGCGGAGCTAACGAATTTCTATTTGTCAATAACCAGTCATTCAGAATCACACGAAGCCCACAGATTATCACTTTAACTAATCTACCAGCTGATGGCAGAGTGGTTAATGTATCTGCCAATATCGGCAACAGTAGTGATGATCTATGTTGGCAACAGAGTCACTATAGAGCCTATACTCTATTTACAGCGCCAGCTCCTTGTCTTAGCGAAGGAATTCCTAATGATGATTGCTTAGGTGCTATCGAGTTAGCTGTGGGACCAACTTGTAATGAGGAAATCCATAGTAATGTAGGAGCTACCTACTCGACAGATGCAAGCAGATTCTTTTCTTGTGGTGTAAGTGGATTTCAGCCAGATGATGTATGGTTTAAGGTAAGAGTCCCTAGCTCAGGCAATGTGACTGTTAGCGCTCCATTATTGTTCAATGAGAACAATATGATCCTTGAGGCATATAGTGGCACATGTGATGCACTAACATTAGTAGATTGTGATCAGTTTGGCGGCAGCAGAGGATCGGAGATCAACTTAACAGACCAAGCTGCAGGATCTTATATCTACTACAGAGTAGTTGATCAAGGCAATAATACTAAAGGAGACTTCTCTATATGTGCTCATGATAGCTCGGTAAATGGATTTGCCACATCACAATCTGCACCAGAGGATTCATTCCCTGAGTGGTACTATGACGAGGCTTCTGAGACTATCGTTAAACTTGAAGGTGACGCAATAGCAACAGAGAAAGTGATTGAAGACAGTCAACTATTGGATGTAGTGGCATACCCTAATCCAACGACAGACTATATATATGTGAAAAGAAATTCATCAGAAGAAAGTGAGATAAGACTTATTGATATCATGGGTCGCAGTGTTAAGTCTATCAAGACTTCAGACAGTCAAACTAAAATTGATGTACAAGATCTAATACCAGGATACTACACACTTACCGTCAATGAAAATAATCAACGTACGAGCGTCAAGGTGCTTGTTGCGAGATAAGAATAATTTTCATTGATACCTTTTAGGGTTTCTGCCGGGGCAGGAACCCTTTTTTTAT
>CAZJTO010000180.1:0-5626 GCA_964548935.1 uncultured Saprospiraceae bacterium | reverse complement strand
TGACAGAATTGAAGTGGAGTTAAGAATGCTGTAGCGAGTGTTTGACTCAGACGATATACATTAAAAGAATAAGCATCTTACTAACTATGTGATTACATTACAAGATCTAATTTACACTCACTGCTAATTCCATATCTTGATAGTTACTAAGAATGATGCTATAATTCTGTTTTTCTTGGTTGGCCATCTTCTGTCGACCTTGTCACTTGCGGCAAGTGAGGATGCCTTTTATCAATCTGAGGCTGGTTCACATATACTCCTGTCTTGGCAAGAAGAGTATCATCTGCAAGATGCTGGCATATCTCCAGATCATAATCTTGATATAACTCCAGAAACTGTTGACTTATTAGATGACGAGTTAAGCTTTACCCCATATGATCAGCTTAATTATGACCTTCGGACCCATCAGTATTACTGGGGCAAGTTTCAATTGCACAATAAGGTCGGAGATGCAGAAAATTACCAGGAGTGGATATTGAAGTTTTCTAATACTGTCACCGAGATAGATCTGTATGCTGAGCAATCCGATGGGACATATCGACAGTACAAGAGCGGCGAATTCGTACCCTATAGACTCAAGTCATTTAAGCCTACGCTGGACATGAACTTGTTTCGCATCACCTTGCCCAAGGATGAAGTGATCCAATTCTACTTTCGTGCTCAAGCTGAGCGACAAAATGTGCCTCCTGATTTTGACATCTCTCTGCAGCATACGACCGTCTTTTCGACTTCTTTAAAGGAGCATAAGATTTTTCACTATTTTCTGTTTGGATTTTTTGCGATGATGATCTTGTATAGCTTGACTGGAGCTGTGATCAAGCAAGACAGGAGCTTTGTCTATTACTCCCTCTACGTCATTGTGCTCGGCACACATGCTGCTAATTCGTCAGGACATACTGAAGACTGGTTCGGGTTTTTTCTTTTCCCAGAAAGTCCCAAATTCGCCTATCTATTTAATACGATGATCCTCGTAGGATTTATGGCTTACATCGGATTTATCAGGAGCTTCTTGAATCTCAGTCAACTCATGCCAAGGTGGGATCGATTTTACAGATACTTATTCTGGTTCTGTATTCCTATTATTATCCTTCATCTTGTTGTAGCCCATACATCTAATTATAGCCATGGTGTCGCTGATTTTGTCATTGGTGCTTATGGGGCTATCTTTCTTATATCTTCTGTTGTATTTACCTACCAACTATACTGGACAAAAGACAAGAAGGGCTTTTTCATAGTTGCAGGTATGGTATTCATACTGATTGATTTGTGTCTCAACCTCCTGTCCTTACTTGAGTTCATTCATTATCCACTGCTGAATATGAAGATCGGCTTCGTAGCAGAGATATTGATATTTTCATTGGGCTTAGCCTATCGCGAACAAGAAAATGTCAAAGCCAAAGAGCAGGCGAACTTCGAACTTGAAAAAACAAAGTTCTTACAAGTTCAGGAACAAGAGGAGTTAGACCAGTTAAAAAAACTAAACGACCTCAAGAGTCAGCTTTACACTAATATCACGCACGAATTCAGGACTCCTCTGACGGTCATCATGGGGATGAATGATAATATCAAGGGACACGACAAAGAGCGCAGTATTATCCATCGCAATAGTGAAGATCTACTGCGGATGATTAACCAGCTTCTGGATCTGTCCAAGGCCGAATCAGCCTCATTAGAAGTGCATAAGTCCAACGGAGATATTGTCTCTTTTTTAAAGTTTATGACAGAGTCCTTCTATTCTATGGCTACGGATAAAGGAGTGAGACTTACGTTCTATGCCGAGGTAGCTTCTATAGAGACGCTATTTGATGAGGTGAAGGTCCAGCACATCTTTTACAATCTGCTTTCTAATGCGATAAAGTTTACTGATGATGGGGGTAAGGTAATTCTTCATGTTCAGCAAGTAGTCGAAGAAGGCCAAGATCATCTGAAGATTAAAATCCAAGATACTGGCATTGGCATACCTGAAGATCAACTACCACATATATTTGATCGATTCTATCAGGGAGATAACTCTAATACTCGACAAGGCGAAGGCACAGGTATAGGACTCGCATTGGTCAAGGAGCTCGTGCAACTGATGGACGGCAGGATAGAGGTCTCAAGCAATCAGGGTATAGGAACTGAATTTACCATTTGGTTGCCCATAGATGTTATCCAAGTCGGGACTCAAGAGTTAAGTACCTCGCAGAACTTATCTTATATTCCAGTTGGCGATCCAGGTACAGGAGAGCCTAATGACTATATGCTATCCCAAGGACAAGAGGATCTGCCGATTCTACTCATCATTGAGGATAATAAGGATGTGGCGACCTATATCCAGTCTGTCCTGGAAAAAGACTATCACATCCATCTTGCTAAAAATGGACTAATTGGTATAGAGAAGGCCATATCTATCATCCCAGATATCATCATCAGCGACGTCATGATGCCGATCAAAGATGGCTATGAAGTATGTGACACCCTCAAGCAAGATGAGCGGACTAATCATATACCGATCATCCTATTAACGGCTAAGGCAACACAGGCCGACAGAGTCGCAGGACTCCAACTGGGGGCAGATGCATTTCTAACCAAACCATTTCAAAGAGAAGAGTTGTTGGTGAGGTTAGAAACACTAACCTCACTACGCCACACCTTACAGGAGCGATACTCACAAGGTGCCAATGGTCCGATTGCTGATAACGAGGGTGGAGATCTATTTTTAATTAAAATTAGAACACTGGTAGAGTCGGAGATGGATAACTCGGACTTCTCAGTTAACGATCTCGGTGCCGCTCTCCATATGAGTGATATGCAAGTCTATCGCAAGCTCAAAGCGCTAACTAATCAAACCCCATCAGCCTTCATCAGGTCTGTACGTCTGACAAAAGGTAAGCAACTACTCCAAGAAACGGAACTGACCATCGCAGAGATCGCCTATGAAATAGGGTTTAATAATCCTAATTACTTCTCTCGCACCTTTCATAAAGCCTTTGGGCGCCCTCCGAGCGAATATAGAAAGTGACACCAGCGAGTGGGAATGCCTAAGCCTCATAGACTTGGAACTTATCGTCTCACTTGTGATACCGAACCATAAGCCGATAGCACCCTTGCCACTTGGCAGATCTAACAAGAACCTACCCTAAAATAGTGCATCTTCATAAGTTATTGTAAGACAGTGCTTTAGCACGTATTTTACATTGAAAATGTAAAATACGTGCATGACATTTTCCCCTTCATGTCATATAGCTACAGAATAATGTAAAATACGTACAGAGTGTAGAGTAGCACCTCCGCCATCTTTGTATTGTCCACAACGACAGCATTAAAAATCACTTGACATGTTAACCTCCTTTCAATCTTCGACCACTGCATCAACCACCTCAAGGATTTCATCACATGAGATTAGGATGAGTAATCGAGAGCAAGAGATACTTCATCTCATTGCCTTCGAGCATACGGCTAAAGAGATCGCCTCCAAGCTCTTCATCAGCTATGAGACCGTGAACTCTCATCGCAAGAATATTATGACCAAGCTAGGCGTGCGAAATACCGCAGGCATGGTCCGTGTAGCTTTTGAAAATCAGCTGTTGATAGCATGCACACGAAAGTATTAACTATGTTATCTACCCTTAACATCACATACATCTTTAATCAAATAATAAGTACATGAAGAATTTAGACAAAACGATTGTGCGATACCTATGCTTGGTATTATGTGTCAGCCTTGGCGGTTGGCTGCATGCACAAAATGGCATAGTCATTGGCTCCAGTGAAGCCCCTGGACAACATGCCTTTGCGGCAGGAGATAGTTCTCTGGCTCAAGGATATGCATCTATCGCAGCTGGTAATAAGGCTCTGGCCATCGGTGACTTTACCTTGTCCTTAGGAGATCAAACTCAGGCAAATGGATCGTGGTCTCAAGCCTTGGGATTTGGATCTCGTACAGATGCAGATTATGGACTCGGTGTTGGGTTCTTTAATTTCATCACGCAGCCATCCGTTTTCGGGATCGGCATAGGCGCTGCTAATCATGTAGATGGTTTTGGTGCCATGGCCATTGGACGGGATAATTTCTCCCTTGGCTCAGGATCTATAGTCTTAGGAGCACGCAGTACTGCACGTACCTATGGTGAGGTCGTATTAGGTAATTATGCAGAAGATTATGTCCCGCAAGACTCCCTCATCAACCAGTATGGCTGGAGTCCCTTACATCGACTCTTCGTAGTAGCGAATGGTAGTGGCGATGGCGCGGGCAATGGTGAACGAAGCAATGCCCTCGTCATGCTCAAAAATGGAGACACTGATCTGGCGGGCAATCTTAAGCTACAGAAGTCTCTGACGGTAGGAGTAGATACCACTCAAGTGGATTTTCAAGAAGGACAGATCAGATATAACCCAGAGAGTAACGATCTCGAAGGCTATGCACAATCTCAGTGGATGAGCTTAACAGGATTATCTTCTGCGTCAGTAGAAGATGAAGGTTCCTGGTTCAGAAGAACAGGTGCAGCAACTGGAGCATCAGCACAGCGATTAAAATCTATTGGAGGAATCAATCAGTTTTTGTATTCACGTGAAAGCATTAAACTCGTAGGGGCCACGTTGGACAATGTTATGAGAAATAATAATGCCTTGGATATCTACACCTTTGACTGGTCAATAGAAAACAAAATCAATTTAGGTTCGATCTCTCCAGCCGGAGACGCAGACAGAGCAAGGTTTGGCGCAGCGACAGTTATAACTAATGGAAGCAGCATCGCCATCAATCAACTTATTGCAAATTGTACAGCAGGGGATCACTTCGATGATCTCGTAGTTGAAGTCAGAACGAGTGTGGGTGGTACCGGTGTAACTATCGCTAAGTACGAGTTGAAACTAGTCCTAGTAGAAAGTGTAGAGTTCTTCTTAGAGGAGAATGATTTTGAAGAACTAGTTCGTGTGAAGTTCCAGTTTGGCGCTATAAAAGTGTCAAATTTTCAGATTGGTGCTAATGGTGCGCCTGACCCTCCGACAATTTTTGAGTGGAGTGCGGTACTGAACAAAGGGGAATTCCGTGTAAACTAAATAGCTAAATGTCAAAAAAAATAATAATGCAAAAGATAATATATACAATACTTATACTCTCCAGTGGACTAAGTATAACTCTTGAGGCACAGACCATCCAGGCAGTAGTAAGATTCGGCTCTGGCTTTCAAGGTGACTCTACCGTGCCCGGGCATCTCGGTTCTGATGGATGGTTCTTATTAGATAGTTACTCGTCAGGTATTGAGAATAACGTCAACATAGGCAATATTACAGCTGGCAAGACTACTTTTAACGTGCACACGCTCACGATGCCTTACAATACCATACAGACTGATTTGTTAATGAAAATTGCTACAGCAGATCATTATGACCAGATAGATATTCATTATGTCTGTACATCTTGCACAGGTGACAATGGAGCTCCCTTCCTCCAATACGAACTACACCTCGCTCTTGTCGAAAAAGTAGAAATAGGTGATGAGTTTGATCAATTAGATTACCGTGTATTAATACGTAATGGAGCTATTAAGCGCACTTATACTATTAGGTCAGCTGACGGAACATTGACTCAGAATCAGTTAGCAGTCATGTGGAGCAGAGTGAAGAATAACGCTACTACTGA
>CAZJTO010000179.1:0-5654 GCA_964548935.1 uncultured Saprospiraceae bacterium | reverse complement strand
GTTTGAGCAGAGATTCCTTCCGGACATTCCTTTGTGTCTGAATTCAATAATGGAAGTTGACCTGATGTATGTAGCCATCCACCCGCTCTAGTGAATTTACTGTAATGTGGAATCGTTTTGGACATTGAACCTTAGTTATATGTGAAGTTGAAATTGAGTTCAAAATATATAAAAAACCAAATACTAATTGCACATTGTGAGGTGGTATAAAGCGTAAATGGTGTCATAAGTACGAAGCATTGAGTCAAAGTGCATGACATCGAAATAATGGAAATTGTGTCTAAAGAAGTAGATGAATCGTTGAAGAATTTGATCGTTTCTGAAGGATTAGATCCTAATGATCAGAGAATTCTGTCTCTAGCACAAAAATTATCTACGAGAGTACATGAGAGTGCAGGGCAAGATAATCCTGATTACAATCCAGAATTCGATAATGCGATCTATGAACTCAAAGCGATATTCGAGGATTTAGTGCTTCATGCATTTAGAGCTTTTGAGATCAAAGAATTAACCATAGATCCAAATAGCTTGGCAATCGAGAATATCAAGGTTCTGATGATTAATGCTAAGGCTAAAGGCATATTTGGATTAAGGGAAGGACCACTAAGCCAGGATGCTTTCTATGATCAGATGAGACTCATGTTTGATAATTCAGATGAACTGATCAAGCAAGGTATTGCTGAACTCCTATCGGTCGGTCGAATCACTCAAATATTTCCCTTACTGTACCAAGGAGAGATTCGACATTTTCGATCCTTGATTAGACTGATCCGAGTAGGGACAAAAACCTTTATAGTTCTGGTTACCAATGACATCAGCGATGTTCGCAATAAAGAAAAGATCATTAATAATCAGCTTCATAAGCTTCAAGACAGAAAAAAAGAGTTAGAACGCTATATCGAGTCTAATCTGCAACTTGAAAATTTTGCTTATATAGCTTCGCATGATTTGAAGGCACCATTGAGAACAGTGTTGTCCTTTTCTCAATTGATTAAAAGATCATCTTACGATACGCTTCCAGATCGTGACAAGAAATTCTTGGATTTAGTCATTCAGAGTAGTAATAACATGATGCTATTGATTGAGGATCTTGTTGTTTTTTCAAGAGTCAATTCAGTAAAAGTTGAATCTGGCCCCATAGAGCTTGGGCGATTTTATGATTCTGTCTTGATAAATTTAGCTTCGGAGTTTGAAAAGAAAGATTCCGAAATCAAATGGAATATCGAGGATCAGGTCATTCATGCGGATAAGTCCAAACTGATACAGTTATTCGGGAACTTGATACGCAATGCGATAAAGTTCACCGAGAAAGACAAGAAACCTGTGGTTGAAATTTCGATGCAGGAGACTGAGGAAGCCTATAAATTTAGCGTCAAAGACAACGGAATAGGAATCTCCGAAAAGCATTTGAAAAAGATTTTTGGCATTTTCGAGAAGCTACACAGCAAGGATGTCTTTGAAGGAACGGGACTGGGATTGAGCATCTGTACGAAAATCGTTGATCAGCATGGAGGGACGATCTGGGTAGAGTCAGAAGAAGGTCACGGGAGTACATTTTTCTTTACACTCAGTAAAGATTTATAGGCTAATACCCAGTATTTTGATATAAAAATTTGAACCTGTACGCATATCTGATGTTAGGCCTGCATGTCTATGCGAATTGTGCCGATAGAGGATGAGATCAGACAAAAGAGATCATTTACAAGCCTCCACGAAAAAGCTCTGGTGAACATCATGTATACTCATGGTTGGGTCATCGAGCGCATGAGGCTCTTTTTCAAAAGCTATGGCATTACGATCAAGCAATATAACATCCTACGTATATTGAAAGGTGCAGATGAACCTCTGTCAACCTCTCAGATCAGACTTAGGATGCTCGATAAAATGTCTGATACTACAAGACTTATAGATCGGATGGTCACTAAAGGATGGGTGAAGAAATCGGTTTCAAAGACAGATCGTAGGTTAGTAGATATCATGATTACTGATAAGGGATTGGATTTACTTGATGAGATCAAAGGCATTGAATCTCAAGCCGAAGAGATTTTTGGGAATCTCTCTATTGAAGAAGTTCAAAAGCTGTCTGACCTTCTCGATAAGGTAAGATTACTCTCATAATATCTGTCTGCAAATTACTAGGTAAAGATTATTAATAACTCTACTATTCAGTTCATATCTCAGAGATATGTTGTCCTTGGTCATTGTAGCGGCTAGTTGCGCCCCATCTCGAAATATTCGTATATGTCGCTTATAATCGACTTCTTTTTGACCATAAGCTTTGTAAACTGCTTCTTTGGAGCACCATACAAGATGTAGAGCATCCATTACATCATATTTATTGAATGTCTCGAGATCCGCATCTGTACAGTACTTATGTCGCAGCTTAGTGATAGCAGGTTTACGCATTTGGATGTCTACACCGCATGGGGCATTATCTAGATAAATAGAGGCATAGTCCCCACTGTGTGATATACTTATCTCTCCATTGTGAGGAATCTGAGGCTTGCCAAAATCGTCTATAATGAGATCTTTAGAGGTACAACTGGCATATCGATGGATTAGAAATCTCCCTGCAAGCCACTCACGTCTTCTGCCAGCTTTCCACTGGCTCACCTCTTGCCATTTTCTGTCGCTTATGTCGGTATGATCTTTAAAAAACTGCTCCGACTCAGAGATATGCCAAAGGTGTAGCCCTTGACCTATATGATTTTTATACTCTACTCGTAATGGCATTGACGATATAATGCTTTCTTTGCTCTAATAATAGAGCCAATGATTTTCACAGATGCAAAGATATTAGAGTCTCTCCAAACTGGAGAAATAGTCATAGAGCCTTTTGACCGGAGTTGTTTAGGCACTAACTCATACGATGTGCATCTTAGTAAGCACTTAGCTACCTACAAAGAGGACATTCTTGATGCCAAAAAGCACAATGAAGTGGAGCATTTTGATATCGGAGACGAGGGCTTTGTCATACAGCCAGGAGTATTGTACTTAGGGTCAACTATAGAATATACAGAGACGCATAACAGTGTTCCATTCTTAGAAGGGAAGTCGAGTATAGGTCGTCTCGGAATTGATATTCATGCTACCGCTGGTAAAGGAGACGTAGGATTCTGCAATAGTTGGACACTAGAGATATCATGTGTTCATCCTGTGAGGGTTTATGAGGGGATGCCAATCGGTCAGCTTATATATTTTATGACACGGGGAGATATTATCAACTTCTATAACAAGAAGAAAAACGCTAAGTATAATACACGATCTATGAAGCCTGTGGAGTCAATGATGTGGAAGAACAAGTTCTAAATAATCAAGGCGACTGCACTTTGAGGTCAATTGTTTGACCGCCTTCGAGCTGAGATCCATCGGCTTTAGGAGATTGATCTACAATGATTGCAGAGGCTAGATCTGCCTCGTTGAGATCTGAATCGACTGGTATTACCTGTCCTATCTTAAACTTGCTATTTTGGATAGCCCATTCTGCCTGACTATACGTGAGCCCTATGACATTTGGGATAGTGAAGGTGCCTCCATCAGATGTGCTCACAACAAAACTCAACCTGCTGCCTCGCTCTATTTTGTAAGAGTCTAAAGCTAGGCTGGAAGAGCTGATTTTTTTGTTGTTATGCCAGACTTCAAGTACAGTGCCTGGCGCCAAAGGATCGTAAACGAAATCTCTGATTTCTGACGCAATTGCTTTTTGCTGCAATTGATTGCGGATAGATTCATAGTCTTTGCCATACATAGGTAGCAGGGGCTTAGATAGTACGATTACATCAGCACTATACTTAGTAGTCGTAACATACACCTTTCTGTCTTCCTTAACCAGAGAGCCACCTTTAGGATTTTGATTTTGGATGATTCCTCCTGGCTTGCCTACTATATGCACAGAATCGTTGACGATCATCACAAAGCTTCGATCGTCGGCATCTTCTCGAGCATCACTGATATGTCGATTGATATAATCTGGCATTTCCAGCTTCTGGCCATGGTTAGTATAGTGTTTCAACCACTGCAGAATGCCGAAGACCACAAGAGTCACAAATAAGATAATGCCAAGAATGTTAAGTATGAAAGCTCTGTTGGTCAAGAGTTGAGATATTTGTGAAAAAAAGCCATTAATTCTCATCGGAGGAAATCATGAAAAAGAGATTAGTCCTGTTGCTGTAAAGTTAACGGGATTCTAATTATTGATTGTATTGAAAAATGGGAAGCAAAAAGAATCTCGTTTGTTAAACAAAGAAATATTAAAATTAGCCATACCTAATATTCTGAGCAACCTATCTGTGCCGATGCTCTCAGCGGTAGATACTGCGCTCATGGGGCATCTTTCCCCTGTTTATTTAGGGGCAATTGGACTTGGCTCAATGATATTTAATTTTATCTACTGGAATTTTGGCTTTTTGCGTATGGGGACTACTGGTATGGTCTCTCAGGCCTATGGCGCTCAGGATCATGAAAAGACCTATGATTTACTTACGGCAGCGGTACGACTGAGTTTGATCATAGCACTTGTTATTGTTTTGCTGAGTCCATATTTGTTTGAGATCCTGAACCGCCTGTTATATGTCAAGGATGTCCATCAAAGTGCCATTGCGACTTACACGAGCATACGTATCTATGATGCTCCTGCGACCATCATGTTATATGCATTGACAGGTTGGTTTTTTGGCCGGCAGAATGCCATTATACCTCTTGCTGTTATCATCACCATTAATACAATGAATATGGTTATCAGCTATATTCTTGTGCACTCATATGGGATAGGCATTGCCGGAGTGGCATGGGGTACAGTAGTGTCACAGTATGCAGGTGTGGTTATAATGATGGTGTTTTTGGTGACTCGATATGACTATTCTATAGCTAGTCTCGTTAAGTCTCGTACAGCAATTGATCTGGTCCAATTCTTTGCTATAAATCGAGATTTATTTATCCGTACCGTTCTTTTGACGCTGGCATTTGTGATGCTCTACCGATATTCTAATCAACTGGGCCCTATAGAATTGGCGGCCAATGTTGTAATCCTACAATTTCTCAATTGGATTTCTTTTGGCATTGATGGGTTTGCTTATGCTGCAGAGAGCATAGTCGGTAAATATAAGGGACAAAACAATCAGAAGGGCTTACTTGATGCGGTAAGACTTTGCATCTACTGGGGTGCAGCAGTGGCATTGGTCTATACAGTTATCTTTCTATTTGGTACGAGCAAGATTGTGAACTTATATACCCAGGATATTGCTATCATCAGTCATATCAATATGCTTAAACCGTGGGTTCTGGCCTTACCTATGATTGGATTTGTTTGCTACATATTTGATGGCATATTCATAGGTTTATTAGAGTCACAATTCATGCGTGATTCAATGATTATATCCTTTGGCATTTTTGTGGCCTCAGTGAGCATTCTTCCATTTAACAACGCTGTATTATGGTCTTGCTTTTGTCTTTTTCTGCTTTTGCGAGGCTTGGCGCAAGTGTATTACTGGAATAGGATTATTAAAGCGAAACTCCTCAGAAGTTAATATGGCTCTGACAATTCTGATCTCAGTTCGATTAGAGCAGTCATATTAAATTTTACTTAAAGGCCCTGATTAGATAAATATTTTCACCAGTTATGGATTTATATAACTATCAGATTATCAGATATATAT
>CAZJTO010000178.1:0-5670 GCA_964548935.1 uncultured Saprospiraceae bacterium | reverse complement strand
AGCCTAAGTCCTAAAAAGCGAGCACGTTGGGTAGATTTGGTAACTCTGTACATTCAGAGGGTCTAACCTTCGCTCATTACACCACCTCGCCCAATATCATATCTGCAGCCTTCTCAGCGATCATTATCACAGGCGCATTAGTGTTGCCGCTGGTGATCGTCGGCATCACAGACGCATCGACTACTCGAAGGCCTGACAGTCTTCGCACTCGCAACTGCGAGTCGACCACCGCCATCTCATCGGTGCCCATCATACAGGTACCTACAGGATGATAGATCGTCTCCAAGCGTCGCTTGATGTAGGCTATCATCTCATCGTCTGAGCTCGTAGGCGATATCTCTATAGGCTCTTCGATATACTTATTAAAAGCATCCTGTCCCATCACATCCATGGCGATTCTACCGCCTTTGATCAATTGGCGCAAATCCTCCTCTTCACTCAGGAAATTTGGCTGGATCACTGGAGCGTCGGAGATCGACTTTGATCGCAATGTCACAGAGCCGCGGCTCTTAGGATGCAGTAGCGATGGACAGATCGTCACGCCATCTCGCTCTGTTGGGATGGTGCTAAAGTCATAGATATCCTCTTGGCGACCATCATTGACATGAAATGGCGCAAAATGAAATTGAAAATTGACCCGGTCATCGTAGTTGTCGAGATTGAAGAAGGACACCGCCTCCAAAGGGCTGCAGGACAGGGGGGTCTTCTTATGGGTGAGATATCCAAATATGTCCTTGACTTGGTTGAGCAGGGTACTATTGTGGTTGAAACCAACCTTATCGTGCGTATGTGCAGATATAAAATAGAACAGATGATCCTGTAGGTTTTTGCCTATACCTGGTAACTCTACCTTAGGCTCTATACCATGCTGATTGAGTTCATCTTTGGATCCTATCCCAGACAGTTGCAAGATCTGAGGGCTGTGAAAACTTCCAGCTGACAGGATCACTTCCTTACTAGCTGCTATAGTAGTCACACTGCCGTTTTTGGATCTGACTTGCACCCCTGTGGCTCGCTGATCACGGATCATCACTTGTTGTACCTGGGTATGAGTCATCACGTCCAGATTGGATCGTTTCAATATTGGCTTGAGGAAGGCCACGGCAGTACTCTGGCGCCTACCATTCTTAATGGTAAACTGAAACCGAGCTGTGGCATTTTGCTCTGCTCCATTGTAATCGACATTGCGAGGCAAACCGGCTGATCTGGCAGAATCAATAAACGCCTGTGCCAGTGGTGTCTCATAATATTGTGCATATCCTACACCGAGTTCTCCCTTGTCTGAGTGGTATCCCTGGTCTAACTTAGCCAGATTAGCATTCCCCTCCGATCTTTTAAAATATGGTAATATGCTGTCGTAATCCCAATCTGTGCATCCCATTGATGCCCAGTCATTATAATCCTCTTTGTTGCCACGCACATAAGCCAATGCATTCGTGCTGCTGCACCCTCCCAATGCCTTACCTCTGGGTAGATAGAGTCTTCGATCATTAACATATTGCTGGGGCTCGGTCCATAGCTGCCAATCGTGCTTAGATCTATGCAGTTTGGGATAGGCGCCTGGGATATGGATATAGGGATGATTGTCTTTGCCCCCGGCTTCTATCAGTAATACTTGATGCTCCCCAGTTGCACTTAATCGATTTGCTAAAACACATCCTGCTGAGCCTGCTCCGACGATTATATAATCATAGTTCTTTGCCATATTGACCTTCAGTTCTCTTGAGGAATTTAGAACATATTTCAATTAAAGATGGCACGCTTAGCCGCGAACTCATCTAATAATAATTGTCACTTAAATTGTGCCCTCACCAGGAGTGACAATACGAACAAGCCTGTGACAGAAGCAGCTATCCAAAAACCAGCGAAAAAGTATAGCAGACAAAAGATGATCAACCAGTACACTGGCAAGGATACCATGCCCACTAAGAACTTGACAGAAAGAATAAACTGCGGATCTTTAAAGTCGGACAGCGCCCTTTTGATCAATGCGAATACTGGCCAATGCGGTATAGACAGCAGCGTATGCATCATCGAGGTGGAAGCATCTTCTGGCTTGATAGTCACTCGCTCGTAATCGTTGAGTAATGCCTTAAGCTCATCATAGTTGCACATATCCCCATATTGGCGGATGATGCTCACCTTACGTTCGTAGCTCTCATCTTGAGACTGCACAGTTAGTAACTCGCTTATACTATTACTGACATGGGCCTTAAGCTTATTGAGTGTTACAGGTGGCTTCTCGGCATAGTCATCCAAGTATGCAGTGATATCGATGGGCTTCCCATAGTTGATGAATACCTTATGGCCTGACTCATCATACTCTACATAACTGATACCTGCCGGCAGGATATACATGGGTTTAGGATTGTTGAGTTGGGCATTGATGGCCAGACGAGCAGTACCTTTAGATATGGGTCGAAGGAAATATTGCTTGGCTGTATTAGCTTCAGAAAAAATGAGGACCCCGGAGCCATTTCGAAATAGCTCATAACACTTGTCAAAAGTCTCATCATTCTTGGCGAGCTTCTTAATACCATCCCTGAGACGATACACTGGCATCAGGTGCAGGGTTTGAAGAACCGTATCCCATGGTGGGACAAATGCATCCGACCGTGTCAGAAAGTGCAGCCCTAACGAATTTGATCCAGAGCATAACACTGCATCTATAAAAGAATTGGGATGGTTTAACGCCAAGATATACCCTGCATCAGAAGGAATATTTTCACGACCATTTACCTCCACTTCTTTAAAGAAAAAGTGAGCAAAAACGGCACATAAATTTCTCACGAAAGTGTAATACATAGCTCTTTGCAACGGTGTGCGCCAAGGTAGTGTATTTTATAAGTTGTGGCAGTCTTAAGTAGATCGTTTCAAAACAATTTTATTGCCGCCGTAATTGATGTGCTATTTAGTTAGCTTTGCCTGTCTTAGAAAGATCTAGTTAATTAGAAAATATGGGACCATTCACAAGCGACTATCATCACAGTCATTCGGCAGAGCCTCACATAGCCAGGACAAAAGAAATACTCAAGAAATATCCTCAGATCAAAGATCTGATGGGGCGCAATGTCAACACGATATTTTTTATAGTTGCGATTGTTGGTGCCCAGATTGCCCTTTCGATTTTATTCAAAGATGTGGCATGGTACTTTGTTGCGGCAGCGGCCTATTGCATCGGCGCATTTGCTAATCATGCCCTCTTTGTGCTGATCCATGAGTGTACCCACAACATGGTGTTCAAGAGTAGATTGGCCAATCTATGGGCGGGCATCCTATGTGATCTGCCCAATGCTTTTCCAAGTTCTGTAGGATTTAGAAAGTATCACCTCAAGCATCATGCTTTTCAGGGGCACTATGATCTGGATGCTGACTTGGCAAGTGAATGGGAGGCTAAGATGATCGGTAACTCGTTTATTGGTAAGTCGCTATGGTTATTATTCTTCCCATTGTTTCAAGCAGTTAGGCCTCCACGTCTCAAAGAGATACAATTTAGCAACATGTGGATATGGGTTAACCTCTTGACGGTTGTAGTATTCGATGCCGCAATGGTATATTTCTTTGGATGGATGCCATTGATCTACCTCACACTTTCATTTTTCTTTTCTGTAGGATTACATCCGCTGGGAGGCAGATGGATACAAGAGCATTATTTAGTTAAAGCTCCACAAGAGACATACAGCTACTATGGTCCACTCAACAAGTTGGCCTTCAATGTGGGCTTCCATAATGAGCATCATGACTTCTCATTTGTCCCATGGAACAACTTGCCTAAGATCAGAGAGATTGCGCCAGAGTATTACAACACTCTGCACTATCATACGTCGTGGTCTAAACTTACTTGGCAGTTTCTCACTGATGGGGACCTCTCATTGTTCTCTCGTACATTGAGAGAAGATAGAGGGGGACTGAAAGTGTCCGCATCTGATGAGAGCGACTTCTTCAAAGGAATGGACAAGAAGGAAGAGCTCATAACAGCGTAGTCTTCACCTAAATCACATATTATGTTGCCAGAAGGCCCCGGCCATGAGGAAACATTGGACCCAGAAAACTGGGATTCCATCAGGGCACTCATGCACCAGATGATCGATGATAGTATAGATCATGTCAAGTCATTGCGAGATCAGCGACCGTGGACGCCAGTGCCAGATCAACTGAAAGCAGACCTTACTGAAGCTGCGCCCCGTGCAGGCCTTGGCGCAGCAAATGTCTATCAAGAGTTCAAAGAAAAAGTGCTCCCCTATCCTATGGGCACAGTGCATCCCAAGTTTTGGGCGTGGTATATGGGCAGTGGATCGTTGATGGGTATGATGGCCGAATACCTCACGGCACTGGTTAATACTAATGCTGGTGCAGGCAATCACATCGGACAATATCTCGAAGACCAAGTCATCAATTGGATGATCAATATTATTGGTTATCCTGATACAGGCAGTGGACTGTTAACCAGCGGTGGCTCTATGGCAAATTTCGTAGGACTCACCGTAGCACGAAATGTGAAAGCAGGATTCGACATCAGAGCAGAAGGCCTGCAAGGTGCAACACATAAGATTAGAGTCTACGCTTCAACAGAGGTACATAATTGTAACCTCAAGGCCATACAGATGCTCGGTATTGGTGAAAACAATCTCGTCAAAATACCAGTGACGCAAGATTATACCATCGACCTCGAAGCATTAACACAGGCAATCAAAAAAGATCAGGTAGCCGGCTATCACCCGCTCTGTGTAATCGCCAGCGCTGGAACAGTGAATACGGGAGCTATAGATGACCTCAATGCGATTGCTGATCTATGCGAACAACATAATATGTGGTTTCATATCGACGGCGCTATTGGCGCCATAGCCATGTTGTCTGACGTGGTGAAGCCGCAGTTGTCCGGGATAGAGCGATCTGACTCTGTAGCATTGGACTTACACAAGTGGATGCATATCCCATTTGAGGCGGGATGTATCCTCGTCCGAAATCGAAAGCAGCATAGAGACAGCTTTGTCGTATCTGCCGAATACCTCATGGAAAATGAGCGAGGACTGGCCTCTGGCAAAAACTGGTACAGCGAGTATGGCTTACAGCTCACCAGGCGCATGAACTCTCTCAAGGTCTGGATGTCGATTAAAGAGCAGGGACTCGATAAATATGGACGACTGATCACTCAAAATGTAAAGCAAGCTAACTACTTGGCTAGCCTCATCCAAAGTCATGACTTATTAGAACTGATGGCACCTGTAGGTCTGGATATCGTCTGCTATAGATTTAATCCAGGTGGCATGTCCGAGGCAGAACTGAATGCCCTCAATAAAGAAATCTTGGCAGAACTTCATGAGCGTGGGCTGGCCATTCCTTCCTATACGACACTCCAGGGTCGCTATTGCTTAAGGGTTGCGATCTCAAATCATAGAAGTGTGATGAGCGATTTTGATGAGTTGGCTCGAGACACTGTTGCACTGGGTCGAGAGCTTAGCACCATTAACCCCTCCTCATGACAGTTGTCCGATCCATCAGGTCTTTCATAGGAGCCGCTGACTATGAGCAATCAAGACGATTCTATCATGAACTGGGATTTGAAGTGAGCATCATCTCGCCCAAGATGTGTTACATCAGCATTGACCAAGACATTGGCTTTTATCTTCAAGATTACTACGTGAAAGACTGGATAAATAACTCGATGTT
>CAZJTO010000177.1:0-5685 GCA_964548935.1 uncultured Saprospiraceae bacterium | reverse complement strand
TGATCCAGCACATCATTTACAGTTAGCGTTATGGCAAACTTGCCCTGCTTAAACGACTTCTTTACAGAGAGGTGCCATAGGTGAAAGTTCTGGCTCTCAGCGAAAAACGCTCCACTAAAAAATCTATAGTCATAGGTGCTCGACACCGCCCATGTATCGCCTATATAAAACACCCCATCTACGAATGCTGAATAATTGAAAAAGGACTCATTAAAACCTTCATTGGCATCAAATCGCCGATTGGTCAAGTTCAGGTCTATACCTCCTGATAGATCAAGTTTCTCTTTCTTTCGGTTTTCGACAATTAGGGATACTGAGCTATTCGTCTCATTTACAGAAGTGAGGTTATCATTGATAAATGACTCATAAGTCGACCAACCCACATTCGACGATACCGTATACTTTACCTTAAGAGGTCGTATAGGTGAAGAATACGAGAGATATGATCGCAGACTCACGTATGAATCTGAATTAATAGGGCGTGTGATTCGTAAGAGGCTTGAATCGACAGTGAGCTCATTGATCACCTGATTGTTTGCTATGATAAGATTCAGATCGGCAAAGAAATTTCTAAAGTTAAATTGATCTATCGATCGATAATTCAACCCTATGTGGTGCGTATAGCTTGGCACTAATTCTGGGTTACCCAGTTGTAATAGGTTGGGGTTGGTATTATCTGGTAACGGTGCCAACTGTTGGAGTGTGGGTAGCACAACAGCAGTACTATAGTTGAGATCCAATGAGTTATTTCTGGATAGATCGAAATCCAGCCCTGCCTGAGGCAAGATATGTGTTGATCGGTTGTTGAGGTCTTCCATCTGATTGTTAGCATCATCTTGGATCGCACCACGAATCTGCGAGGATTGCAATCCGATACCCACTGTCATTTTTAGCTTTTTAGTATTTCTCCTGATGCTGATACTACCATTGTGAATCGTATTACGTTTTACATAGGAGCGACTCAACTCATCATTGAGTAGTTCTTGCTCATCGAGTATGTCAAAAAACAATCTTTCTGGAGACTCCTCTTCTATATGATACCTGTATTTGCCACTCAGAAACACTTTTGCCGATAGTGGCTCGGTATAGGCACTTTCTAAGGTCAATCCTGCTTTATCCAAGCTATAGCGCTGATCCTGGATGATATCAATCGATGAGGCGATATCGCTAATTTGATTTTCTATGCTGCTCTCCTCATCTATCACACCGTATTGATAGTTAGCCGTATTGATCCAGTTTCTCCCCTTCTTCTTAAATCTGTTTCTCAGTAGCAACTGCCCATCAATGCCCATCTGTTCATTATCTGCTAGGACATTTGCATCTGTGCGTCCCGTAAGTATGCCTAATTGTAAAAATTCGGTGTTACTCGCCAGGTTACTTCGATTATCGATGGATGACAGCGTATTCTTCCATCTGATCTGCGTGAATGGATTAGGCTTATACGATAGATTAGCTTGGAGGCGATGATTTTTATTGAGTCGGTCGGATAAAGACTGCTCTACTGTTTCAAAGGTCCGCTCATCAGCAAACTGGCTTGCCGTGGACTGCCGTTCCAAATTTCGATCTGACAATTGATAGAAGTAGTGGCTTGTCAACGATAGCTTCTTGGAAAAGTCATAATTGAAGTTGAGCCCAGAGGACAGGTTATCCGTAATGCCTTGTGGCGTCGCTCCACCAAACTCCTCGAAATTGAGGCCCGCATTCGTGTTTGCGATGGCATTGCCTATCCCACCCATAAAACTGATATACTCATTGAATGAAAATGCCTGCTTATTGATATTGTTACCGCTCAGGATGACCGCCGCCTGCATCTGTGGAGAGAACCGATTATAATTGAGTTTGCCATCGTAAGTAGATTCGGTGCCGCCCGCCAATCCTACTGATCCAAAGCCACCATTCTTATACTCTTCCTTTAGCTTGAGATTGATTGTTTTCTCTTCTTGGCCATCATCGATCCCCGTGAACTCGGCAATTTCAGACTTCTTGTCAAACACCTGGACTTTATCGACTGCTTCAGCTTCGAGATTCTTAGTGGCGATCTTTGGGTCATCCCCAAAAAACTCCTTACCATCAACGAGCACATTACCCACGTCCTCACCCATCGCCTTGATGCTCCCATCTCTCTGCACTTCAACTCCCGGGAGTCTCTTGAGTAGATCTTCGACGGTGGCACCGGGCTTAGTTTTGAACGCTGCCGCATTATAGCTGATCGTATCTCCAATCACGCCCATTGGGATATGCTCCGCCTTGACGGTGACCTCCTGCAATATCTCTGTCGTAGGAGTCAAGCTGAAGGTGCCAAGATGATTCTTACCATCTCCACCCACCTCCACAGGAGCTGTTAGGGTGCTATAGGATACGAAACTTAGCTGTAAGACATAGCTGCCTGCATCGACTTCATCAATCGTAAAATGCCCTTGGGCATCTGATATTGCGAAAGCAACCATAGAAGAATCCACAGGCTCAAGAAGTACAACCGTAGTTCCTAACAGAGCTTGTTGTTCCTCATCCTGTACAGATCCCCGTACCGTATACTGGGCATAGCTTGACTGTACAGACATGACTAACAAAAATAGAGTCACCAGATATCTCATGACAGATACTAGATTAAGATGTGAATAAAATGATCTGAATAAATAGTCGAGTGCATCCTGCCGACCACTGTTATCAATGGCTCTGCAACAGGAGGCCCATGTGTTACTCTCCTCTGATAATGAAAGAAGAGCTCCCTTCCTTATTGTTAAAGTTCTCTTCGAGCTCTTTCATTTTCTCAGCCATAATCTGCTCATATTCATCGGGAGACACTTTTTGACCTTTGGTCGGCACCACCAAGCGCTCCGTTATGTCACTGTCAAAATCAACTGCCGTCGCCTTGATCTCTGTCTTGCCTTCATCGACAGATACTAACAGTACTGCTCCAGGCAACTGACCATACTCATCAGGGCCAATAGGCAAGGGGATCTCAGGTGTGAACCATGCTACGACCTCTCGTTCTATTGGAGATTCATCGCTTCCAGGTGTCGGAGGAATCGTCTTTGTACAGACTGCCTTCTGGCATACATAACCCAGGTATTTGATTCGCTCATCGGTGATCTTCCATGTAGCTTTTTCTAGGTCGGACTCGATAAGAAACTCTTTACCCATAAATCCGGTCTGATAGAGACTCTTTCGTGCTTTCAGGTCATTATACAATATCTCTTCACTTGAGCCACCTGTACTAAACACCATCTGAAAAGATCCATCATCAGACTCCATCTCAATATCTTCATTGACATGATCATCTGCAATTCTATAGACAGAAGTATGCTGATCAAAATAGAGTGCCTTGTTAGCAGACATATCGCTCGGCATCATATCTCCCAAGTTCAGCCCCTCTATTGCCTTAAACTCCAACTTAGTAACTTCAGTGTAGCTAATCATGCCTGAGGTCTGTGCAGATAGACCTATCGCAAAACATGAGATGATGCCGATGAGTAATAATGATTTTAAAGCTTTCATAGTGTGTGTTTTTATTTGTGATGTGTCAAATGTAGATGGGGGCTCATCGAAAGGCAGTTAAGCAAGCTATATATAAGGTTAATTAAGGTTAAGGGACTTCTTTGACCCAATTCGGATTTATTATTCTTGGATCTCGTATATCGACTTTCGACAAGGGGTTAAAACCCCTTGAAGCGTATAGGTTGTTTGAAGGCGAGGAGCAACCTTAAACTGTGAGTAGCAGGTGCCTCGCCGGCAAGCCGGCTCAGTCGTACCTCTTTCATATGAAAACAAGTTTTCATTTTTGGCTCTTTTCATCCAAGGAAAAGAGCAAGAGCAACCTCAGTTGAAGAAGCTAGGATTTTGAGATATGCAACAAGTAATGTACCTCCATACCTGAAGATGCTTCCACAAGCTCAGCATGAAAAAACTATACTAGTAAAAAAGCAGAACCCCGAAGGGGTGACATAATGGTAGCTGCGAATGTCAATTCGCAGCAATAAATCCAAGCAGTTTTGTTTTGGCGAATTTTTTGACCAAAAAATATGACAAAACAAGACACCTCCTCCAATCACGGCCCAATTCCCTCCAAAGGTTAATTAAGGTTAATCGGCTTTATACCCAGCAGCTAAGCACATATCTTTGATAACGATGCAATCAGATAAAGGAAGGCTATATAGTGCGATGGCAGGTCTAAGCCTGCTCTTCTTACTGGGCTTCCTCATCTATTGGAATGTGGATAACTACAACAGGACCAAGGAAGAACTCAAGCAAGATCTATCCATTCAGATGGATCTATCCATAGCAGAATATCAGGATACCTTGTTACAAGGCATCTTCAGATTGATCGAGATCGATTCTGCTGGCACGTCAAAACTCAATCGCTCCTTTGTCTTCTCAACTGAAGGCAATACCCACGAGATTACGGCCGAGACTCATAATGTATATGGTGACTCACATCAGAACGAGGATATTCCAATGCGGCAAGAAAACCTACAGACAGATAGTGTCCTCACCGTCATGTACGATTCAGAACACGATAGAAAGATCATTGCCTGGAATGCTGACATCTCCCACTTCCATAGCAGCTTCGAGTTTAGTGTGGAAACGTCGGACCTGACAAGCATCGACCTGCAAGACTCTACTGTGCTCGATAGCCTGAGTAATCAAATCGCAGGACTGGAATCACTCTTTGACAGCTCCAATGTCCAGCTACCGAAACTCTATACACGGATAAACGACATCTTCATCAAGCGGCTTGAGGACGCCCAGCTGCCCAAAGATCATATCATCACGACTCTGGCAGCATTGGAGACGCCGGATACGCCGTCCATGGCCATTGCCTATTCCTATGGTACGCTTTCTGGGGACAAGTTACCCTATGCCGTATTTAATCAGTCGGGTACATATGTCTTTAAGAAGATACTGCCCAGTCTCATACTGAGTCTGCTGCTGCTGACGGGCGTGGCGACATCCTTCTTCCTCATTATTAAGAACTGGAGGGATCAACTGCGACTGACCGCCGTCAAGGACGAGTTCATCTCCAATATGACGCATGAGCTTAAGACGCCTATATCTACTGTCGGCGTGGCACTGGAAGCGCTGGAAAACTTCGGCGTCATCGATGACAAAGAGCGAAGACAAGAGTATCTGGACATCTCCAAGCATGAACTGGACCGACTCAACATCCTGGTCGATAAAGTCATTAAGATGTCTACACTCGATCAAGACCTCGACGCACTGAATTTCGAAGATATCGACATCAGACAGATCACCGAAGACATGATCCACTCGATGAGTCTACATTTCAAAAAAAGCAATGCCACCGTATCATATGAGTATAGCGGTGAAGACTTCGTCGTCCGAGGCGATAAGGTTCACCTGGTCAATGTCCTATATAATATCATCGACAATGCGATCAAGTACTCTGGCAATGGCGCTACTATTACTATTGACATCCAAGAAGATCAGCATGAGGTCAGCCTGAGTGTACAGGATCACGGCCCCGGCATCGATCCCGCCTACCTCCCCAAAATCTTCGATCGCCTGTTTCGGGTGCCGACACATGGCCAGCACAATGTCAAAGGCCATGGCCTCGGCCTACACTATGCCAAGACCGTCATCGCAAAACATCGGGGCACCATATCTGCCACGAGCGAAAAAGGGACTGGAACCACATTCTTCATCAACATACCTAAGCAGCGTGGC
>CAZJTO010000176.1:0-5826 GCA_964548935.1 uncultured Saprospiraceae bacterium | reverse complement strand
CGGCGAGGCAGAATATCTAAATAGTCTCAATCATGTTGATCTATACTACTTAGACTTCTCCTTTCGTCGAAGTGAAAAGGTTTTTATTAATAATGGTCCACCGTGGTCTCAAACCGCTGCGGATTATCATTCGCAGCTACAGATATGGCACCCCTTTGGGGTAGTAAGGAAGTGATAGATGAACTCTTGAGATCCCAGATTCTAAGCCCCTTCGCCAAAGGCGATAAAAATCAATACTAAAGGCTGATCGTTGTCATTCCAAAATATATGTTCATTCTCTGGTGCGACAAAGTATGCTTCGTTCGGATTAATAGAAATCGTATCTCTTCCAATCTTCGCATATCCGGAGCCACTGGTAATAATAAAATACTGTGGAAATGGATTGGTATCACCAAAATCATTCACCTGTTCACCCTTGTTTATCTGATACCAAGCACTTCTAACTCCAAATTCATCAGATTTCTGATAAAAGATTGGAATAGCATGACCACCATGTATGAACCGAGAATTATCAATGGATAGAGCCACCTTGTCATTGCTATCCACATTGAAAAAGCGCTGAGAAAAAAACAAGAAATCATTTAGTAGATTGTCGCTAACTGGCTTTTCCAACTTGGGGACTAACGGTATTGGATCAGTAGAACTCGCTTGGCCCATAGAAGTCAATGCCGTCATTTCTCCATTGTACATTTTACTATAATGGCCCAGATTGGATTCGAATGAAAAATTAGAAGAACTACTCTCCCCTTGATTCATTCTGAACTGCTTATCCTTAAACTCAACATGATAACTCTCTTGAGGATTATCAGAAAGTCTAAAGTTCACAATAGCTTCATAGCTTGAATCAATTTTCTGTACAAAACTCTCTGACCAAGCTGAGAGCATATCTGAAAGGTCAGCATCTAAGGTAACAACCGGCTGATCTACGGTAGGAGTTCTGGCATCTTTAGATGACTTACTTGATTCCCCTGAACAGCCCACTAGAAAGAGAAGCAGAACAACTAGTACATTCTTAATATTCATGATCTTCCCAAGATAATGCATGAGTAAATCAGCTATAGAGGAAATAGATAAACCGCCTATATAACTATAGTAGTACTATTTGTTCATCGATAGAATACCTTGACCTAACGAACCACTTTTTATATCAAGGAAGAACGACTAGCCCACCTGAGGGCGGTGAGAAACGAGTAGTGAGTTAAGTGACGAGTTGCGAGTATCATCAGTCATTTTAGAAATCTTTGTCAATCCATCCCTAGCTCTTCAATTGGATCTGTTTGAGGTTCTATAAACTGTCCTGCCGATTGCAGTAATGTCTTCCTCTAACAAGTTTCTTCAATAATCTCGGCAAGTGTTGTAACACGTCTCATAATCCATTGTCTAACCCAATACAACCAGTAATTATGTTCAATTTATTCAAGAAAAAAAGTAAAAAAGTTATGGGAAAGTTAGAAGGAAAAGTAGCAGTAATCACAGGTGGTAGCAGTGGAATTGGCCTTGCTACAGCTCAAGAATTTGTGAACCACGGTGCAAAGGTGGTGATCTTCGGTAGAGGTCAAGAGGCACTTAATGCGGCTACGGCTCAGTTAGGTTCTAATAGCCACGGTGTAAAAGGTGATGTAACCAATTTAGCTGATTTGGATCGTCTATATGCTGAGACTAAATCTAAGTTTGGCGGTATCGATGCCCTATTTATCAATGTCGGTCAAGGAAAATTAGCACCGATTGCAGAAACTGACGAAGCATTCTTTGATAGTATGATCGATGTAAACTTCAAAGGATCATACTTCTCTCTACAGAAAGCAATCGCTCATCTTAATGACAACGCATCCGTAATCATTACAACATCTTGGTTAAACGAGATAGGTTTCGGTGGCAGTAGTTTATTGAGTGCCAGTAAAGCGGCCTTACGTTCAGTAGTTAGAGTGGCATCAGCGGAGTTAGCTGGTAGAGGAATCAGAATTAATGCGGTAAGTCCTGGACCTATTGGAACACCATTTTGGGGTAAAATTGGTTTACCTGACGATGTGCTTTCAGGAGCTGCAGAGGCGATTACAGCACAGACTGCTCTTAAGCGTTTCGGAACACCAGAGGAAGTTGCTAAAGCAGTATTGTTCTTAGCATCAGATGAGTCTTCATACATCATAGGTGAGGAGATCTCTGTACACGGCGGTATCAACGCAGTCTAAAATATCAATTGCATTAAAGATGTCTATACGGTTCATGGCAATCGTGTAGACATCTTTTTTTATTTCACCTCTAAATCCAACAATTATGAAGCTTAACCTTATCCTCCTAAATGAGTTCAAGGATGAAATGAATACAACAAGAAGGTTTTTAGAATCTATTTCTGAAGACCTATTTGATTTCAGCCCACATGAAAAATCTAAAACCTTCGGTCAGCTCGTGAATCACATGCTCCCTATCTCAAGTTGGGTGCCAGCTGTTACCAATAACTCCGAACTCGACTGGAGCAAAGCGACTCCACCAGCAGTAGTAACATCCAAAGCTGAGATCCTCAAGCAGTTTGAAGCCAATGTAGCTATAGGAGCTCAAGCACTTGAGGCCACTAGCAACGACCAGCTAAGCGAGCCATGGACAATGAAAAATGGAGACACCATCATGTTTTCTGGTTCTAAAGAGACCGCTATCCGCAGGTATGTCTTAAATCATACGATACACCACAGAGCACAGCTAGGGGTCTACCTCCGTCTCAATGACCGTAAAGTACCGGCTAGCTATGTATCATCTGCAGACGAAAAACTATTTTAAGCTATACGATCGTTGGTAAATTAATAGTAGTCTTGGCAGCAAGCCTTTATAATTAGAAGTTATGGACAACCCTTTTTCGGAGCAATATTCAGATTACGAGGATATTAAGTTGGTGCACCTCAGTACCAAGGGTGATAAAAAAGCCCTACAAAACTTAATTACCCGTCATCAACTCTATGTGTACAACTTGGCCTTAAAGATGACAGGCAATACGCAGGATGCTGAAGATCTAACCCAAGAGGCGTTTATAAAAGCCATAACAGGTCTGTCAAAATTTGAGGCTAAAAGCAACTTTAGAACCTGGTTATACCGGATCACGGTCAATCACTTTCTGAATACTAAAAAGCGTAAGTCAGAATATAACATCGTCAATTTTGAGAGCTACTTCAATAGCATTGATTCAATGCCGAGTTCTGATCTCAATGAACAGGAGGAAAACGAACTCAAAGAAACCATCGAAGAGTTGAGGATCAGTTGTACGAGCGGCATGCTCATGTGTCTATCCAGAGAACAGCGTATGGTATATGTCTTAGGAGAGCTATTTGACATCAATCACAACTTGGGCGGGGAGATCTTGGATATATCACCTGGAAATTTCAGAATCAAACTGATGCGAGCCAGAAAGGATATCTATGAGTGGATGAATAATAGGTGTGGCCTCGTCAATAAGGATAATCCATGCCGCTGCTCCAAGAAAACCAAAGCGTATATCCGAGCAGGCAAGGTTGACCCTGACAACTTACAGTTTAACACGAGATATAAATCTAAAATCAAAGATCTATCTAAAGATAATGCGGTACATATTACGGACACCGTTGAAGAATTAAACAGGAAGGTATTTCAGGATCACCCCATGCAAGATTCTCAGCGAGCATCAAAAATCATAAACGAGATCTTCAACAATGACCTGATGAAGTGGATGATCGAACTTTAATAATACAACTGTAGAAAATGAATGCTTTTATAAGAATAGTTAGTGCGTCTGCCGTATTACTCATTGGAGCCGTGAGTATCTGGTCTTTTAAGTCCAGTGCTGAGTCAGAGGCGATCCATAATACCCCGGCAATAGAAAACAACAGTGCAAGCGATAGTCTTTTTCATGCCTATTGGTACGATGATAAGGCCGAGATCCGCTCGTACAAGCTGACTCAAGCACGCTATGGAGAGTTGCATCAGGGCACAGCGACGGTCATATTCGTAGCGCAGCCATTTTCTAAAGAAAAAGGTGTCAAGCCAGACAAGCTTAGAAACACCAGTGATCACATACAAGTGCTGAAGATGAACCTCCTGAAAAAATTTGGGACCGGCATCTATCCGTACTCCATGATGATGTCAACATTTACACCACTTCAGGAGTCACAAGGATTGACTAAAGCATCAGTTAGTGGTCAAGAATGGTGTGGCCACATTTTCTCACAGATGAACAAAAGAGACAATCACTACGATGTGGTTTCCTACTCATACTTTGAGGAAGAAGGCGATCGTGCCTTCAAGCTCAAGAGTATTTTTACAGAAGATGAGATCTGGTCACGGATCCGCTTGGACTATCAAAACCTCCCTACAGGAGACATTGACATTATCCCAGGCTTGTACTATACTCGTTTAGAGCAGCACCAGTTTAAAGCAGAAAAAGCCAGTGCTACGCTAAAGCAAGGTGATGACGTGTCTATCTATACCGTTCATTATCCAAAAAGAAATCGGACACTTGAGATAAGTTTTAATACTCAGTTTCCACATGAGATTATCAAGTGGGAAGAAACCTATGCCGATAAAAGAGCACCCGGTAAGAGGTTAACCACTACTGCAGTATTGGATCAATCCAAAAAGATCGACTACTGGAACTACAACGCTCACAAACATCATACGATCAGAAAGGAACTGGGCGTACCGTACTAGGTCCGACTCAGCACATCCGTCGTATTGACACTATTTCTTGCTCAATACATTGAATGGTGAGAAGTCGATGAATTCTGAGGTCACCTCGTGATGATTGATCGTTCTGATCCATTGTTTTGTGTCGAACGTCCAAAACCGTCCCGTCTCTCCAGATTTATAGTAATCTTCTTCACTGTTTTGGTCAAACTGTAAAGCTGCAGCTCCTGTGAGTTGTAAGGTTTGTCCTTTTGTATGATCTACGAATAGAAGGGCTGCCTTTGGATTTTCATAGATGTTTCCTAAGGTGCTAAACATGCTATTGCCAAGATAATCCGGCACCCGTATGAGTCCGTTGTCTAATATCTCAATAAATCCTGGGTCGCCACCTCGATGAGAGGATTCGATGTCTCCTTTTTTCGTTTGTGTCCCGATGAAGAAGGTATGTGCATTGACAATCCACTCTTTCTCTGATGCACCTAAGCTAGTTCCATGCTGGGAGGTAGCAGTAAGAGGGGTATGATCCTCTGATAGTGCGATTCCTTCCCGTTGTATATGTTTGGGACAACTGGGGTAACCCATCCTGATATCAAAACTTAGCAAGTCACCCTCCAACCTCGCCATACCCCAGGCTCTATATCGAGCTCTCCTGACGGCTTCGTGAAAGAGTAGCCCTACTGTCGGCTTGGTTTTTATATTCTGAAAGAAGATGTCTTCACGATTACTGCGGACTTTGGACAAGTCAAATGTTATTTCTTGCAAGGATGGCACAGATATAAATTCTCTCTCGCCTACGATCAAAGAGAGCCAAATATTCCCCTCACTATCCTCACTTCCGGGAAACGCCAGAATCTGATGCTCTAAAAATGGAATCGACCTAGGATGCAGCGTTTTCTGAACCATAGGTATCCTCATTTTGGCAATTTCCTCTTCACCAGTTATCCGTTGTACCGCTAGTTGGCCATCATGAAACACATCACTCATTCTTATGCTATTAGGTCAATATGATAACAAATGTAAGCGTTAATAGTTGCTGTCTGACGGGTTTGCAGCGGACATAAAAACGCCTTATAAATTATAGGCTAAACAGGGTGTGGAGATGTGCTCAGTAATATCCAAACGCGCACCATCTTTTGGTCATTTCGACATTAGGAGAAATATTCTGACATGATTGCAGCGTGC
>CAZJTO010000175.1:0-5852 GCA_964548935.1 uncultured Saprospiraceae bacterium | reverse complement strand
ATTTTGATCTTACCTGTCTGCATTAGATCATCGATCAGGAACTCGTCTCGGAGCTCAGTTGTATCATACTTTTTAACAGCCTTTGGACTTGAGGCATACCTTGATTCGTAAACTGTAGTCATGTAATGGTTTTTATTTTAGTGATTTTCTAATGCCATATTCCAGGCCTCTCAACTCTGCAAGACCCCTGAGGCGACCTATAGCAGAATATCCAGGATTGCTTTTCGTATGGATATCCGAGAGCATTTTGTGACCATGATCAGGACGCATGGGCATCCTGAAATCTGATCGACCATGCCGAATTCTTTTTTGTTGTTCTATAATAAGATTTAGAACCACTTCATACATATCTACATCGCCAGAAAGGTGATCTGCCTCGTAAAAATTTCCATGTTCATCCCTTGTCGTGCTCCTCAGATGGATAAAATGTATACGATCTCCTAATCTTCGGATGATACCGTCAAGATCATTATCCGGTCGAACTCCTAAGGAACCCGAACAAAAGGTAAGGCCATTATGTACAGAATCTACAGCATCATAGATGTCCACGATGTCTTGTTCTGTGCTGACGATCCGAGGTAATCCCAAAATTGGAAATGGTGGGTCATCTGGATGGATACACATCAACACTCCAGCTTCCTCGGCTATAGGAATGATATGCTTTAAAAAATCAAACAAGTGTTGTTTTAATTCTGCGGGCCCAATGCCATCATATGTCACGAGTATATTGTTGAATTCTTCTAAGGTATATCCCTCCTCTGCTCCCGGCAATCCAGCTATCACGTTATGACTGAGTTGCTCTATTTCTGCAGGATTTAGCGAATTAAAGTATGCTAACGCATCGTCATACTCCGAGGTGCTATATGACGCCTTTGCACCTGGTCGATTAAGTATAAATAACTCGAAAGCAGCGAAGGCCATCTTCTCAAATCGTAAGGCATATGAGCCATCTTCAAGCAAATAGGCTAAGTTGGTTCGTGTCCAGTCCAAAACTGGCATAAAGTTGTAGCAGATGATATCTATGCCACAGGCACCCAAGTTTTTGATCGTCTCCTTATAGTTGTCGATGTACTTGAGGTAATCACTACTCTGCGTTTTGATAGACTCATGTATGGGCACGCTCTCTACTACTGACCAGCTTAAGCCATGCTCACCGATTTCAGATTTTCTCTTTTTGATCTCCTCGATAGACCATACCTCTCCATTTGGGATATGGTGTAGTGCCGTCACTATGCCTGTCGCTCCGGCCTGTTTTATATCAGATAGTGAGACGGCGTCATCCGGCCCGAACCACCTCCAAGTCTGTTCTAATCCTTGATATTTAGAGTTCAAGTTGTAGTTTTTCTTTTTAAACATACTAAAAGCAGCCCAGCCCTACGGGGATAATTAACTCTGATCAATAAGAAGAAGGGAACAGTTATCTGGAGAGAATGAAGATGTTATGTTCTCCGGCGCCCTATTTTATAGTAGAGGCCCCACAGTCCAACTGTGATCAATGTCCCTTCGATAGGTTGAATAATATGATAGATCACCCCATGGTTAGCGTTAGTCCAGAACCCCTCTGGCCACTTTCGCAAGAGCTGATAGGGCGTCTCATCACTAGGGTGGATACTTAAGATGCCCAATAGAGTAAGCAATAGGATAAAGATGAGTATAATGGCTATTCCATAAAAACCCGTGGACTTCCAAAACGGCACTTGGTTCTTGTTAGGAATCTTAAAGCTCCATAGAAACAGAAGTCCAAATACAGCCCCAAGGAGGTTAGTTACTACATCATTCATGTCGTAATAAAATGTGTCTTTAGGAGCTAAATAAAAATATTGGTAGGCTTCGTCTATCGCACCAGCTATGGTAGTCCAGATCAGAGTCTGATGATAATTGTTGATTAATGGAAAACATATCATCGCAAAGAGAGCGTATTGCGGATAATGGATCACCTCGATATTAATGACAAATAAGAATCGCATGACCAATGCTGCAAAAATTACATTGACAATGAGATAGGCCAGAAGACGGTTCCTACTGGTATGCTTATAGATATTCCTAATTAAGATGGTGCAAAACAAGAGCAATGCCACTACAGCAAAAGAAAGTACAATCTGATTATACTCAGCCCTTGTGATACCCTTGAACACTACTTTATTTAAGAAGGTGCCGAAGCGCTTATGGGGTAATACCACTGCCAAAAAATATCCGATGAGGATACCGGCGTTGATCCACTTGTGCTGACTAAACCAACTGACTATATTATTCATTAAGCAGCAACATCTGTGATGGTAGTGATAAATCGGTCCATGTCCGCAAAATCGTGAAAAATATTTACACTCATCCTGAGTCCAGAGCCCCATTTCCCAGATACTCCTTTGATATGGATGTTATGATCTTGATCCAATAACTTGACCAATTGGTGAGCCTTATAACCATCAACCGATATGGTTGCAATAGCACCAGAATAACTTGCATTGATATCAGTATGGAGATGCACTTTAGATAGAGGTGCTATAGCGTTAGCCCAATATTCTTTAAGCGATTGGAGGCGATCCATCTTGTTGACTAAGCCGATGTTGTCGTGGAAATCTAATGCGGCATGAAGCCCGATCTCTTGATGAAAAGCTCGTGTGCCGATATGTTCAAACTTCTCGATCTGATCAGAAGCGTTAAGATAAGAGGAGGGATGATTATATAAATGACCAACTAATTCAGGTCTCACATAGATCAGTCCAGTACCATGCGGTGCATTGAGCCATTTGTGTAGACTGCTGGCATAATAATCTATATCAGACTTGACAAAATCTAAGGCAATGTGGCCCACACAATGTGCACCATCTACGACTACCTTGATATCATGCTGGCGCGCCAACTTGATGACCCTCTCGATTGGTTGAATATGTCCCTGCTGATGGGTCATATGTGTGATATGAATCACCTTAGTCTGAGGAGTGATCGCTGCCTCGTACTGTTGTACGATACCGTCATCGCTCATTGGTAAGGTGTATTCGATCTTGTTGATGTTCAGATCATCTCGTTGTGCCCTGTTTAGCCAGGCATTCATGGCGAATGGATAGGCATTATTACTGATGATGACTTCGTCTTGGCTGTTGAGCTTAAGGCCTGAGATGATCATGTTCAGAGCTTCAGTAGTATTGCGCACGATCTGGATAGATTTCTCTTGGCCGCCGATCATTTGTTGAAGTCGAGACAAGTTACTTTCCTTTATCTCTTGCCATTCTCCCCACACTTCATATGGAGCCTTGCTATTCATGTACTTGATGGCTTCGATCACATAATTCTGTACTGGCGTTGGCATGACGCCAGCGCTTCCAGAATTCAGGTGTAGTTTTTCCCAGTTGCTGATAGGAAAGGCTTCTTTGATTCGACCCCAGCCAACTTCGCTATGATCGAAGTTATTGCAATTGAAATCAGCTAACACAGTTGGTATCCCAGCTAAGAAGGGCAGTTGTTTTAGGATAGTCCGACGATTCATAGGAGCTGAATATATCTTATTTTAATCAAAAAAGGACTGACTCTAACGAGACAGCCCTGTGCTTTTTATTATAACGGATGTACGTTACGAAGTCCTATCAAGTACTAGAGTTACATCACACCCATCTCCATTGACGCCTTCAAAAGTAAGTTGATCACCACCATCAGAAGCGCTGACTTCGCCAGCGATGCCTATGATATTGACCCTGCTATCTGGATCATTAAGATCAAAAATTCCAGACTCTTCTGTTGTGGTTGTATTGCCAGCTTGGTCAGTTTGAATAAAGAATGTTGTAACATTTTGTCCTACAAACACGAATCTCACAATTGCTTTTGTCTCGACACCACCAACAGTAAGACATAGATCCTGAGTTGCTGTAGTAGTTGTGCTGAAGCTATCATCATCATTTGGGCAGTCTACATCGAGTGAAGAAGCTTCGTAAGTGCCAGTAAGGTCGATGTCATCGTCGTCACCACATGAAATGGCTAAGAGAACCGTCGATAAGATTAGTAAGGTAAGAAGTTGTAAATTTTTCATTTTAGAATATTTGTTGTGTAACTAAGGAATAGTAAACCAGTTTGTTCGCAATTAATTGTCCGCCAATTGCACCTTTTATAAGCTTACTATTTATTTAACTTTTAGTGGGTGCAAATTGCTGAGTTTACTCACTTTTCAATAAATATCTGAGTTTGGGATTATGCTCTACCGATGGATCATATAATCTTTTTCAATTATGTATTTTTGTACATTAATCAGTGGCTATGAGCGATATCAAGGTTGAGGAAGATGGTGATGACAAGATTATCACGCTCGATGGTATGTATCAGGAGTATTTTCTGGATTATGCTTCCTACGTAATCTTAGAGCGGGCGATCCCCTCTATAGAGGATGGACTCAAACCTGTACAGCGAAGGATACTATATAGCCTCCGAGAGAAGGATGATGGGCGATTTCATAAGGTAGCCAACATCATCGGACATACCATGCAATATCATCCACATGGTGATGCGGCCATTGGCGATGCCATGGTCAACTTAGGTCAGAAGGACTTGCTCATTGATACTCAGGGTAACTGGGGTGATATCAGTACCGGGGATTCTGCTGCAGCACCTCGATATATCGAAGCGCGCCTGACTAAGTTTGCGCTCGATGTAGCATTCAATAAACAGACCACAGAATGGCAGCTTTCTTATGATGGTCGAAATAAGGAGCCGATCAACCTGCCGATGAAGTTCCCCTTGCTCCTCACCCAGGGAGTAGAAGGTATCGCAGTAGGTCTCTCGACTAAGATTATGCCTCACAATTTTATTGAGCTCATCAAGGCCTCTATAAAAATATTAGAGGATAAGCGAGTTAAGATTTATCCTGATTTTTTGACAGGGGGCAAGGTAGATGTCTCAGAATACAACGGCGGTAAGAGAGGTGGCAAGATTAAAGTACGTGCGAAGGTTGAAGTCAAGGATAAGTCAACTCTGTTGATCAAAGAACTACCTTATGGAGTGACGACCACATCAATGATAGATAGCGTCCTAAAAGCGAATGATAAAGGGCATATCAAGATTAAAAAGATTGTCGATAACACCGCAAAAGATGTAGAAATTCAGATCGACTTAGCCAGTGGCATATCCCCTCAGATGACGATCGATGCACTGTATGCATTTACCAATTGTCAGGTATCTATATCGCCCAATGCTTGTGTGATCATAGAGAATAAGCCGCATTTTCTGACAGTAGAGGAGATCCTTAAGATCTCTACCGAGAACACTAAGGAGCTACTCAGACAGGAGTTGGAGATTCGCAAGGGTGAACTGGAGGAGAAGTGGCATATGGCTTCTCTTGAAAAGATATTCATCGAGAATAGAATATATCGTGACATCGAGGAGGCAGAATCATTTGATGAGGCGCTTAAGATCATTGATAAAGGGCTGAGGAAATATGTAGCCACTCCAGACGACCCTTCTAAATCCGGAGATGGACGTATCTCACTGATGCGTGATATATCAGAAGAGGATCTGGTGAAGCTCACGGAGATTAGAATCAGACGCATCTCTAAGTACAATAAGTTCAAGCACGAGGAGGCAATGACAAAGCTCCTTGAAGAGCTTGAGCAGGTAAAGCATGACTTAGCTCATCTTACGGCATATGCCATTGCTTACTTTGAGCGACTGCTAGAGAAATACGGAAAAGGCAAAGAGCGAAGAACAGAGATTACCAACTTTGAGACGATAGCGGCTGCCAAAGTAGTAGCGAATAACGCCAAACTCTACATAGATCGCAAGGAGGGCTTTATCGGCACTTCGCTTAAGAAGGAGGAATATATCTGTGATTGCTCAGATATCGCAGATATCATTGTGTTTAAGAAGGATGG
>CAZJTO010000174.1:0-5952 GCA_964548935.1 uncultured Saprospiraceae bacterium | reverse complement strand
CGTTTCGATGATTATCGCCTCTACTTTCGTGGTAGGCTTTGATCACCATTAATCCTGCAAACTCACCTTGAGCACCGCTATTAGGTTGTAGTGATACTCCGTGAAACCCTGTAATCTCTGCCAGCCACATACGTAGGTTTTCGAATAGCTGATGATATCCAGCAGTTTGCTCAATAGGCGCAAATGGATGGATACTATTGACCTCTGGCCAGGTTATCGGGATCATCTCCGTTGTGGCATTTAGCTTCATCGTGCACGATCCGAGGGAAATCATCGAATGTGCAAGTGAGAGATCTCTATTTTCTAACTTCTTGAGATACCTCAACATTTCGTGTTCGCTTCGATAACTGTGGAACACTTCATGGGTCATGAATTCATCTGTCCTAAGCAAGTTTTCACTCCACTTAATATCAACGTCGACCTCTTCATACAAGAAGTTTCGATCGATAACGGCGCCATCCTTATGCTTAGAAAATATATTTAGGAGCAGCTCTATATCTTGTAGAGTCGTTGTTTCGTCAATCGATATACCGACGTGCTTGTCATCTTCATAGTATCTCAAATTGACACCTTCCTGCTCCGCTGTTAGTCGGAGCCCATCGATATTAGAGCAAGCAATTTTCAGTGTGTCAAAGAATGCAGAATTCGTCTGATCATATCCAATTTTGATCAATTGCTCTTCTAACAAGTGTGCTAGGCTTGTAATTCTGCCTGCTATGCGTCGGAGACCTTCGGGTCCGTGGTATACGCCGTACATACCAGCGATTACCGCTAGTAAGACTTGTGCCGTACAGATATTAGATGTTGCTTTCTCTCTCTTGATATGCTGCTCACGTGTCTGCAATGCCATGCGGTAAGCAGGATGACCTTGAGCGTCCTTGGATAGACCTATGATTCGTCCTGGTAATACTCGTTTATACTTTTCTTTGGTAGCAAAATAGGCAGCATGCGGCCCACCAAACCCCAATGGAACACCAAATCTCTGCGTTGTACCCACGACTACATCTGCGCCGATTGACCCTGGAGACCTTAAGAGTGCGAGACTCATCAAGTCGGCAGCAAATATGGAGCTTACCTCGTGCTCTTTAGCAGCGGACAAGAGATGAGTATGATCGATGACCTCTCCATTGCTGTTAGGATATTGGACCATTACGGCAAAGACATCATCGTCCGTAACATCAGCCTTCTGAATATCACATAATGTAATGTTGATCCCTATAGCTTCTCCACGAGTGCGAACTATAGAGAGCGTCTGTGGGAACATCTCCTGATCGACTAAGAGTGTATTAGATTGTTTTTTTGCTTTCGGCCTCTTGTTGTAAAGCATTGAGATTGCTTCCGCTGCAGCTGTGCCTTCGTCCAAGAGAGACGCATTGGCTACTTCCATTCCCGTTAAGTCGATTACCATGGTTTGGTAATTAATGAGTGCTTCGAGTCGTCCTTGAGCGATTTCGGCTTGGTATGGAGTATAGGCTGTGTACCATCCTGGGTTTTCCAAGATGTTGCGCAAAATAACCTTTGGCGTAATACAATCATAATAACCCATTCCAATGAAGTTATGCATGATCTGATTATTACTCATCATTGACTTAAAATGGTCAATGAAGTCGACCTCAGTAAGTGCTGGGGGTAAGTCTAATTCTTTGGGACTTCTTATAGAGTCAGGTACGGTTTGATTGATCAGAGTCTTGAGATCCTCGCAGTTGATAGATGATAACATCAACTCCTCTTCTTCCTTAGACAGTCCTACATGTCTATTGACAAAAGCTATCTCTCGCTTACGCTCTAGCTTCATTCGCATGATTAACAGTTTATATTACAGGGATAAATATATGAACAAGAACAATGTGAGTATTGTACAAAATTGTTTGCGATATGATTACCCGACTAAAAAGTTGAGATAACCCTATTTGGTGATGTTCCTGTAAATCGCATCGTAGTCTTCAACTTCGGTCTTCATCCAGCGATCCCAAAAGGTAAAGTAGAGTCCATAATTAAACATAAATCGCCTATGATGTAGATCGTGATGCGTTGCACCGATGAAGTGCTTCCAGATGATATGCTTGTGCGCATTTTTTGGAAAGATCTCTACACCTGCATGGTTAATGATTGCAGATATAGTCATCACCATGAGCAGGACTATCAGTACGTATATATGCATCGGTACGATCATCATAATCGCTGGAATAATCAATGCTTGAAGTAGTGATTCAATAGGATGAAAGCTAAATGAAGTCCATACGGATGTATCAATGCTCTCGTGATGAACCCGATGGATTAGTTTGTAGACCTTAGGTCGGTGGAGCCATCTATGTAACCAATAGTAGTAAGTCTCATGAATGAAAAACGCTATGAGGGCACTGATCGGGATATACCACATAGGGTAGGCTGACCACTCGATATAAATCGCTGTTAGTCCATGTTGCCACATCATAATCATAAATACTCCGATCACTCCGAAAATGAAGCTACTGATGCCCGACATGAGTATTTCCCTGTTGCGCTGATCAGCGGTTACATATTCTGATAAGATTCTACTGGCATGATGATTAGAGAAGTATTTATAGATGCCCTGAAGATACAGTTGGGATAATATGACATACCTAATGAAGGTAATAACACTAAATACCAGAAACAGATAAATGAAGTTCTCAGCAATCAAATAATCTTTTTCTAAAAACTCAAATCCTGAGGTCATCTATAATTATTGAAAATATAATATTAGTTTAACTAAGGTATGGCTAATACTCAAATCGAACACCTCAGAATCGCAATAAGAGAGACATTGCAAGTAAACGGTGATGAAGGGTATGCTCGACAAATGAAGGCGTACATGAAGGGGAAGTTCGAATTTTACGGACTTACTGCGGGTGACCGAAGAACTACAACGAAGGATCTCATTAAGGAATCAAGAAAACTTTCTGTTGATCACAGGTTTCAGCTTGCCGAAGCCTTATGGCAGGAACACTATAGGGAGTGTCACTACACTGCTATGGATATCCTAAGCACAATAGAAACTAAAATTGATGAGTCGTATCTATCACGTGTAGAAAATTTGATTATGACTAACTCTTGGTGGGATACGGTAGATTGGTTGGCATCTCATTTAGTCGGATCGATCTATCGGAAGACCTCATCTGAGAGAGAGGTATACCTGAACAAGTGGTTGAGTAGCGAGGATATCTGGCTCAACCGATCTTGTTTAATATACCAACTCTTTTATCGAGAGGATACGAATTTTGAGCGGCTCAAGGACTACATCTATGCCTTAGAGCACAAAAAAGAATTCTTTATCCAGAAGGCGATAGGGTGGGCACTCCGACAGTATAGCAAGAGTAATGCGTATGAGATAGAGGAATTTGTTAATGATCAACCGATCATGAGCAATTTAGCTCGGCGAGAAGCCATGAAGCACATTAATAAGTCAAGATAAAAGGGAAACTTGAGTGTATAGAGGTAAGATGATCTGAGTTAAGGGCATAAAAAAAGTGCCATGCTTCTCAAGACATGGCACTACTCATCATTTAATAACCAAAACTCAATGTATCGTATGCAACTAATGTGCCAAGTGTAAAGTACTTAACACTTTTTTTGATAATTTTTTTTGACGAAGTTCTGTCGAGAGCAAAAAAAAGCTCGAGAGCATTCTCTCGAGCAAAACGAATTTTACAATTTAATAACCAAAACTTACACAATACAAATATATACATATTAAACTAAATTGCAATATGTAAATAACAGAAATATAGATATTTATGTCATATATTTAATTACAGATGTGTATGCCTCTAATAATCAGTAATATTGCCTGAGTGAAAATTGAAGTTATTTATGAGGATAATCACCTCTTAGTTGTCAATAAGCCATCCGGATGGTTATCGCAGGGTGATAAAACCAACGACTTATCTATTTGTGAGCCTTACAAAGCTTATATAAAAGAAAAGTATAATAAGCCAGGCAATGTTTTTTTACATCCTGCGCATCGACTTGATAGGCCAGTAAGTGGATGTATTATCTTAGGTCGCACCTCAAAAGGGCTTCAAAGAATTCAAAAATTATTTTTTTCAGGAGACATTCATAAAGAGTATTTAGCGGTAGTTGAAGGTTCTCCTAAACAGGATCATGGCGAATTGGAAGACTGGTTATTTAAAAACACCACTAAGAATATCACTAAAGTTGTCAACTCTAACTTGGAGAGAGCTAAACAGGCCCGACTGACCTATCAGGTCATAGAACGGTCTAAGAATACCGCACTCCTTAAAGTTATACCGCATACTGGCCGATCACATCAGATTAGGGTTCAATTGAGTCATATGGGAAATACAATATTAGGAGACGTAAAGTATGGCGCTAATGCTCCATTATTAGATAAAGACATCGCACTACATTGTTATCAAATGATCTTCAAACATCCGACCCTGGATAAGCAAATTACGGTCAGTTGCAAGCCTGACCCGACCACTTATCCATGGAGTAATTTCAAAAGAAAACTAAGCAGCATTTGAGACTATAGTCTAAAAGACTATTTTTGCAGCTGTGAGGGTTGTACGGCCAGCTCCCTTTAAATCCCCCAGGGCGGAAACGCAGCAAGGGTAGGAGGTTGTAGCGGTTTGGTATGATTCCTCACTTTTTTTATTCTCTCAATTATAATCATAAGATCAATGCGGTTTTTTATAGACACGGCTTCTTTAGATCAAATCAAAGAGGCTCATGACCTTGGTATACTGGATGGAGTAACTACTAATCCTTCATTAATGGCAAAGGAGGGCATCAGTGGTGAAAAGAACATTAAGGACCATTATGTTAAGATATGTGATATTGTCGATGGTGATGTAAGTGCAGAAGTCATCTCAACAGATTTTGATGGTATAGTAAGTGAAGGAAAGGAACTCGCTAAGTTAGCGCCTAACATTGTTGTTAAGGTACCAATGATCAAAGATGGTATTAAAGCCATAAAATGGTTTTATGATAATGGTATCAAGACAAATTGTACATTGGTATTTAGTCCCGGTCAAGCCATATTAGCAGCTAAAGCAGGAGCGACTTATATATCTCCTTTTCTCGGTCGGATAGATGATACGACATGGGATGGAATACAGCTCATCCACGAGATAGCTGAGATCTATGCGATCCAAGGATACGACACCGAAATACTAGCCGCATCAATCCGAAATAGCAGACATATTGTACAAGCAGCGCAATCAGGAGCGGATATCGTAACATGCCCACTTAAAGCAATTTTAGGTTTGCTGAATCACCCATTGACAGATATCGGCTTGGCTAAGTTCTTAGCGGATCATAAGAAGGCTAATTCATAAAATACATCCTGATGAAGGATACGATTTTTTATCTCGGCACTTGCGACACCTGTAAGAGGATCATGGGACAGATTATGGATATAGATCGTTTTGAACTTAGAGAAATCAAGGGCAAAGGGGTATCAGAAGCTGAAATAGAGGGGATACATAATTTATCAAAACTGCCTTATAGTGATCTATTTAATAAGAGAGCTCGAAAGTATAAGGAGATTAAAGATGATCTTGAAACCGCAGATGACGATAAATATAAAGCCTACATCACTCAGGAGTATACCTTCTTGAAGCGACCTGTAGTCGTCTATCAAGGACAAGTGTTCGCAGGTAACGCCAAGAAGACAATAGAGCAAATGCTCAGTACCGTTAATCAATAGTATGGATATAGTAACTCGACAGTCGATCATTGATTGGTTTAAGGAGCTACAGGATAATATCTGTACCAGTCTTGAAGATCTGGATGAGCAGGGGAAGTTTAGGGAAGATCTGTGGGAAAGAGCTGAGGGAGGAGGTGGACGCACTAGAATCATTCAAGGTCAGCATATTGAAAAAGGGGGAGTGAACTTTTCGGCAGTTCATGGAAGCATGCCTGAGGTCATTGCCAAAGGACTGGGACTGCCACCAAATGAATTTGTAGCTA
>CAZJTO010000173.1:0-5963 GCA_964548935.1 uncultured Saprospiraceae bacterium | reverse complement strand
CCAACACAGTCGCAGTTATCATTGATTATATCGTCTATGGTACCGCTATCACCATCATCACAGACCATCCCTACAGTCACTGCTATTGTGCTATCTAGTGGTGCGCAGTCCATGTCATCCGCTACCATATCGTTGTCATCATCATCATCGCATGCGTCACCCAAACCGTCACCATCAAAGTCTTCTTGATTTGGGTTAGCAATCATCGGACAATTGTCTATAGAGTCTTCTATGCCATCTAGATCCATATCAACAATCATTGATGTACTGTCAAAGCAGATAGCCCCATCAGCTAAACCATCTAAGACTGAAATATTATCTACATTGAAGACATCTGTATTGTCGCTTAGAATTATTGGTGTAATACCAAATGAGTCAATGATTCTATAACATACTTGGCCAAGACTAGTATTGTCAGGAAGTGTCAATATAGAATCACCCTCCACCCATTGAAGTACATTAGTAGAAGGGCTGCTGGTAAGTATGATTCCATCAAGAACATTGGCATCCTCAAAGGATACAAACTGTACTACATCTGCGTCATGATCAATCTCAAGAGTGAGATTATTGACTTGGAAGAATCCGGAAACTATGATATCAAGACATACAGTATCCCCAAAACCTCCTTTTCCATCTGTTATACCTACTGCTGTAGCGGCGGTAGCTGTTCCTTCACATATACAGTCATTATTGATTACGTCATTCATGGTATTAGGATTACCATCATCACATGCATCTCCTATCTGTGTAGATATACTTGGGTCTGTAGGATTACAGTCCATCTCATCCTCGACTCCATCATTATCATCATCAGCGTCACATACGTCACCAGCACCATCACCATCTGTATCTCTCTGATCAGTATTGGCTATGGCAAGGCAATTGTCTAATGAGTTGGCTACTCCATCACCGTCGGCATCTATCTCTCCCACGCACAGACAATCATTATCGATGACGTCATTAACCGTGTCGTCATTACCATCATTACAAGCTTGACCTGGGAAGCTAGCTATGGAACTATCAGCAGGTGCACAATCTACATCGTTAGCAATTGTATCCCCGTCGATATCGTCATCACAGACATCTCCAATGCCATCACCATCTAAATCGGCTTGATCTGGATTAACGTCTAATGGGCAATTGTCTTCAGCGTCTCTAACGCCATCTTCATCAACGTCTAACTCCCCATTACAGGTACAATCTATACCTATGGTATCACCGATAGTTGTTTCATCCCCATCATCACAGACATCACCTACAGTATTAACTATCGCAGGGTCAAACGGAGCACAATCTAATTCGTCCGACAATCCATCATTATCATCGTCATTATCGCATAAGTCCCCGATACCGTCGCCGTCATTGTCAGCCTGATCCGTATTAGGAATCCCTATACAGTTATCTACTTGGTCATCTATACCATCACCGTCCAAGTCGCTTTCACCAGCGCATACGCAATCTTCATTAATAACATCATTAACTGTAACCGCATTGCCATCGTCACAGACATCTCCTACCTGTGTGGTTATTGTTGGATCAAAAGGGTTACAATCCAACTCATCAGCTATACCGTCATTGTCATCATCATCATCACAGGCATCACCATCACCATCGCCATCAAAATCTGCTTGGTCAGCATTGGCCGTAGTTGGACAGTTATCGACAGGATCTGGAACCCCATCATTATCAAAATCAAAAATTCCTAAACAGATACAATCGTCTCCGATTACATCATCTCTTGTACCATTGTTGCCATCATCACAGATATCACCAATTGCAGTGGTAATGTTCGGGTCAAATGGAGCACAATCTATATCGTCTTCTACTCCATCATTATCATCGTCGTTGTCACAGGCGTCACCGGCGCCATCACCATCAAAATCAGCCTGGTCTGCATTTGCAATCGCAGGACAGTTATCGACTTCATTAACTATACCGTCGTTATCTTGATCGCCTTCACCACGACATACACAATCCGCTCCTATACTATCATTTACAGTGACATCATTGCCATCGTCACAGACTTCTCCTGGTTGGACGGTAACCGTCGCATCAAAAGGATCACAATCTACTGTGTCATCAGTTCCATCATTATCATCATCTGGATCACAGACGTCTCCCATACCGTCACCATCAAAATCAACTTGATTAACATTAGCAACTGTAGGGCAATTATCTATAGCATCCAATATGCCATCGCCGTCCATATCCATTACGCCATTACATTGGCAATCTGATGTAATTACATCATTAACTGTTGATGGGTCGCCATCATCACAAACTGCACCTGTAGTAACAACGATTGACGGGTCAAATTGACCACAATCCATATCATCGTTTAAGCCATCGTTGTCATCATCGGCATCACATAAGTCTCCAATACCATCTCCATCAAAATCGCCTTGGTTTGGATTAGGGATACCAGGACAATTGTCAACTGAATCTGCAATGCCGTCTCTATCAATATCTCCATCTCCAAGACAGCCACAATCACTGGTGATTCTATCGTTGACTGTATTAGGATTACCGTCATTGCAGGTATCTCCTGGTTGAATAGTTACAGTAGCATCAAAAGGGTTACAATCCGCAATATCTACAACTCCATCATTGTCATCATCATCATCGCACGCATCACCGAGACCATCTCCGTCAAAATCCGCTTGATCAGGATTGGAGTTTATCGGGCAATTATCGAATGGATCTAGGATTCCATCAAAATCAAAATCTCGTACACCATTACATTGACAGTTAGTATCAATGGCATCATTTATCGTTGCTGGAATTCCGTCATCACAGGCGTCACCAACTCGCACAGCTATCGCTGGATCGAATGGATTACAATCGTCTTCATCTTTGATATCATCATTGTCGTCATCAGAATCACACACATCACCCGCACCATCACCATCATTGTCTTCTTGCAAAGGATTGTGTATACCTATACAGTTATCTCTAAAGTCAGGGATGCCGTCCGCGTCAAGATCTGAATCCCCTGCACATACACAAGCTTGTGTTACTATATCATTGATTGTATTTGGGTTCCCATCGTTACAAGCATCTCCCCTACTAAACACTATAGCAGGGTTAAGAGGACCGCAATCCAATACATCGTCAAGCCCATCATTGTCATCATCTGGATCACAAAAGTCACCTAATCCATCGCCATCAAAGTCGGCTTGATTAGAATTGACCGTTGTCGGGCAGTTATCAACGGAGTCTGGAACGCCGTCCGAATCTGTATCTAGCTGACCTACACAAACACAGTTATTATTAACGGTATCATTAATCGTTAAGCCATTCAGATCATCGCATGGAGCACCCCTTGTTAACCTGTTCTGGTTGTTAAAAGGATCACAGTCCAGGCTATCATCGACGCCATCTCCATCAGTATCACTTTCACAAGCATCACCTATACCGTCACCGTCTAAATCCGTTTGACTGTTATTAGCCATAGTAGGGCAGTTATCGATTATATCTGGTACACCGTCCATATCTGAATCAGTAGAGCCGACACAGTTACAGTTCGCGTCAATCACATCAAGTGTAGTATTGGGATTACCATCATCACAAGTACTGCCTATCGCATTAGCCTGAGAGGCATCTTCAGGATCACAATCTATATTGTTAAGGATTCCGTCCCCATCAATATCGTCATCGCAGAGATCTCCAATACCATCTCCATCACGATCTAGTTGCAGCGTGTTAGGCGTATTAGGGCAGTTATCAATGCTGTCTCCTACACTGTCATTATCAGCATCCATTAAGCCTACACAGTTACAGTCCGCGTCAATCATGTCATTGATCGTAGCACTATTGCCATCATCACATGGTATACCTGGCTGAGTAGTTACAGTGTTATCTAGTGGATCACAATCAAAATCATCTGCTACGCCATCACCATCATCATCGCTATCGCATAAATCACCCCAACCATCGCCATCAGTGTCAAGTTGATCTGGGTTGAACGCAAAATCACAGTTATCATTAGGATCTGTAATTCCATCTAGGTCTGTGTCAAAATCTGCGTCAGAACATTGTGCTAAGAGCGTAAATGATGAGGTAATACGCTCAAATCGAGCATCCACTACTAGAAATACTCGCTGTCCTTGTGTTAAGTCTATTTCGATAACTTCATCATTTTCGAATTGAGTTGAAAAGCCTAAACAGGATTCAGAATCCTGACAATCGCTTAAAATATATAAATCGACATCTCGAGAAATATTATATAATCTAAACCAGTATGTCTGAGTCTCTTCGGCAGTAAACTCATAGATTTTATCGGCACCTTCATTTTGTACTGGCCTCGAAAAACATCCCTCTCCTATCGAATTGACATCATTACGAGCATTTTGATTAGAATCCATGATAGGGACACCACATAACAACTCTTCATCTGCTTCGCATGGACAGCCCGTCAGACTTAAATCAAACTTTCCATCTATGGATCCATCTACAACAATGTAATATCGACCTTGAGACATAGTCTGAGTAATAATTCTATCTCTGTCATCGGCACGTCCAGTACTCCAGCAGTCTCTGTCATTGCCGCTCTCACTATAGAGATAGATATTCATGTCCGACCCAAATTCCAAGTCAGATAATCTAATCTCCATGTCATATGGCTCGCTCACATCAAACCAAAAAATTCTCTCATTGGAAATGCGACCTGTAATGTTCTCAGATGGACAGCTGTAAATACTCACGTTGTTAGCACCATCTTTGAGATGGTGATCATCGATAGGAGTTGTACATGATATGGGCTCAGCGTTATCAAAATTGATTGTACCGCATGTCGCCGTAAGTAGAAAATCCGATTGTGTGTGTCCAAATCGGCCATCTACTACTATGTAATACCATCCAGATGGTAGTCCAAATGAGCCCTCATCGATAAATTTACCTCCTTCAAAACTTCGCCCAGTCATCACACAGCTAAGTGATCGATTAAAATCATTAGGAGCATTGCTGTGAGGATCTCTTGGTGCGGTCTCACAACCGCTCATCAAAAAGATATCGATGTCTGGATTGGCTGTAAATAAGTGAACCTGAAGTCGATCTGAGTAACTTTCTTTGTAGACTCGGAATAATTGATCCGGCCCACGATAATCGTATGTCGATTGGGCGCAACCATAAAACAATTCATCAAAACTGTTACTTTTCCCTCTTGTAGTATTTTGATATTGTTCTCCGCATTCGATTGTAATAGCCTGAGAACAATCGACCTGAGGTCGATCTATAGTACAATTGAGCTCAATAGAGAATGTCCCCACTTCTCCTGCCCAAGTATCGACTATGATATAGTAGGTCCCAGGAGACAGTTCTGCTGTTATGTTTTCACTACTTCTACCCGCATTTGTACTCGCTCGCCAACAATTGCCTGCACTGCAGCTCCCACGATACAAAAACATGTCAAAATTGACACCCTCTCCAGTAATGTCGGAGAGCGTGATATCAATATCTGTGGTATGATCTAAATTAAATTCATAAATGAGTTCTTTACCTCCATAATTATCATATGTCGAATTGCTGCAATTGAACGAAGAGAATATATGCTGACCACTACCATTAGATTGATGTGTCAGTCTCTTATTACAAGATATATTAATGGCACTCGCACAGCTAAATGCATCATCATAAATAGTCTCATTTTCGCTAAAAGTAGGAATGGCATATACACCTACAAGTGTACACACCCAAAAGAGGGAGGTAAAAATCGTTTTCATCATTTGAGTTTTCTTATATGTATTTGATCTCAGTCGAAAAGATCAATACAGCGGTAAAAATACATATTAAAATTTATTTTACAACATATAATACCATATTTAGGGTATTAACTTAACTCATTATGCTATGTACTTCGCTATTTATGGGGATAGTTTGAGCTAATTATTTTATATAATTGTATAGTCATAAAAAAATGAATCGTAGAAAATCTATTGAAACTCTTATCGTCTCTGGACTCGGTC
>CAZJTO010000172.1:0-5969 GCA_964548935.1 uncultured Saprospiraceae bacterium | reverse complement strand
AAAAATTCAGAATTTGCATTGTTCCCCTATTATACCGATGATAAGGTAACAGAATCAGTCGATCTGACAGGCTCTAAGACGATTATCAAAGTAAAGGGTGCGAATGGGAACCAGTACTGGGAACCCTACTCGTCCAATGCCTATAAACCATACCAGATCACGCAGAATCTCTACAAGAGTAGCCTCGGCAATAAGGTCATATTTGAGGAGATCAATGAAGATTTGGGACTAACCTTCAGTTATCAGTGGTCATCATCCGAAGAGCACGGACTAGTCCGTCGATCGATATTATCCAATGATCAAGATCATGAGGTTGACATCGAATTTGTGGATGGTCTCTTAAATATAATCCCAGCGGGCATCGGCAGCGGCTTGCAGAGTAGCTCCAGCAACCTGGGGGATGCCTATAAGCGGTCCATACTGGATACTCGCAGTGGAATGGGCGTATATGCCCTTAGCGCTGTAATTGTCGATCGTGCTGAACCAAGTGAAGCACTAAAAGCTAACGTGATCTGGTCTACTGGCTTATCTCAACCCAAACATCTGTTGTCAGCTCAGCAGCTCGATACCTTCAGACATGGTAAGGCTATATCAGAAGAGTTAGATATCAAAGGAGAAAAAGGTGCCTACCTGCTACACAACACCATCAAACTATCTGCCCGTCAATCTACAGCCTGGTATATTGTTGCTGATGTCAACAAAAATCACACGGCAGTATTTGACTTGATCCATAAGATCACAACAGACGAGGATAAGCTTATACCAGAGCTACAAGCCGCAATCGTCCAAGGCGATCGAGATCTGATGCAGTTAGTTGCTTCGGCAGATGGACTCCAGAAGACGGCTGATCACCTCAAGGATGGCAGGCACTTTGCCAATGTGATGTTTAACATCATGCGGGGAGGAATCTTTGATGAAGATTACCTGATCGACAAGACGGATTTTTTAGAATACCTCCGCAAGGCTAATGGCTCAGTCTATGAGACCTCTCACAAGGCCTTAGATCAACTGGGTAGTCGGTTTACCGTCTATGACTTACAAGATCAGATAGTAGCCGTAGGGGATCCAGCATTTGCACGCCTTGCTACAGAATACTTACCACTTAAGTTCAGCCGTAGACATGGCGATCCAAGCAGGCCGTGGAACAAGTTTTCCATCAACCTGAAGAATGAATTGGACGGATCAAAAATATTGGACTATCAAGGCAACTGGCGAGACATCTTCCAAAACTGGGAGGCACTATCGCTCTCCTATCCGGCCTTCATCAATGGCATGGTTTATCGATTTCTCAATGCATCGACATTTGATGGATACAATCCCTATCGAGTAACCAAGGATGGTTTTGACTGGGAGACCATCGAGCCTGATGATCCGTGGTCATACATCGGATACTGGGGAGACCATCAGATCATCTATCTACTCAAGTTATTGGAGTGCTTACAACGCTACCAACCCAATGAACTGCATAGACTCATGGCCGAAGATGTATTTGCCTATGCAGCGGTACCCTATCGCATTAAGTCTTATGAGGATATCCTCGCTGACCCGAAGGACACCGTAGATTTTGACCGAGCGTGGGATGAGGCCATCCGAGAGCGCCGAGATCAGATGGGATCAGATGGCGCTCTATTGGCAACTCCTGACCAACAGATCTACCATGTGAACTTCATCGAGAAGATCCTGGCAACGACGCTATCTAAAGTCTCCAATCTCGTACCCGAGGGCGGCATATGGATGAATACCCAGCGTCCAGAGTGGAATGATGCTAACAATGCCCTTGTCGGGAATGGCATATCGATGGTTACACTATATTACCTCTATCGGTATATCAACTTCTTTGAGAGCGTATTCGCCGATTATCCTCTGGAGCAAGTAGAGATATCGGCTGAGCTCTTAAGCTTCTTCCAAGCATGTGTGGATACATTAGATGCCCACAAAAAGCATTTACCCGAAGGATTTTCTGATCCTCAGCGCAAGGCATTTATGGATGCCATGGGTCAAGCTGGGTCAAAGTATAGGGGTACAATCTATAATGATGGATTTAGTGGTAACAAGCAAGCGTTGCGTGTTGCAGAGATTCGATCATTCCTCGCCACATGCAAAGACTATTTTGCGCAAAGCATAAAAGCAAATCGACGAGACAACGATCTATACCACGCCTATAACATCTTGAATATAGAACCAGAGGGCTATCGTGTATCCTATCTCAATGAGATGCTGGAGGGTCAAGTATCCGTGCTCAGTGCTGGACTACTCTCGCCAACAGAGACTATAGCACTATTGAAGGCGCTCCGAGCCAGCAAGCTCTACCGCCCTGATCAACACAGCTACATCCTGTATCCTAACAAGAATCTTCCTAACTTCTTGCAAAAGAATCATATCCCCCATCACATGCTCAAGGAGTCGGAGCTTCTGCAGCGATTGTTAGAGGATGGTGACGCTACAATTATCGAGCAAGATGTCTATCATCAGTACCATTTCAATGGAGATTTTAGAAATAATACCGAGCTGTCAGCAGCTCTTGATGCCTTAGGAGACGGTCCATATGCGACTATGGTCGAATCCGATCGACAGATCATCCTCGATATTTACGAACATCTGTTTAACCACAGGGAGTTTACGGGACGCTCAGGCACCTTCTATGCATATGAAGGTCTCGGGTCGATCTATTGGCATATGGTCTCTAAGCTGATATTGGCCATTCAGGAATCCTATCACAGTGCTCTGGAGTCTGGAGCCAGCCAAGAGGAACTCGACGCTCTGGCTGAGCAATATTATGAAGCCTGGGCTGGTCTCGGCATCCATAAGAGTCCTGAGATCTATGGTGCCTTTAGCACTGATCCATACTCTCATACGCCATCCCATCGAGGGGCACAACAGCCAGGTATGACGGGGCAAGTCAAAGAGGATATCATCAGCAGATACGGCGAACTCGGTGTCTATATTAAGGATGGCGTTGTCAAGTTTAATCCAAGCCTACTACAGGCTGATGAATTTTTAAGCTCATCGGATGAGTTTATGACCGTTGGATTAGATGGCAAGAAGCATACGATAGAATTAGCTGAAGGCAGCTTAGGGTTTACCGTGTGCCAGGTTCCTATCATCTACCATATGGGTGATGAGACTAAGATCGTGATCACCAACAGCTCAGGCAAGACAACGGAGCAGGCTGGCAATAGCCTCTCCATAGCGACAAGTCAAGCCTTGCTATCACGTTCTGGCTCCATTGCAATGATTGACGTCACTATAACTAAAAAACAGCTCATATGATATTCAGACCATTGACGCTCCTTGTCTTAGTGACCGCTATGATTGCGATATGGAGCTGTAAACCAGACCGGATCAACACCACTGTAGAAGTTCCTCACAGAAGTGCTGAAGAAATCTTAGGTAATCCAGACTATCAGGCGATCTCATATGGGGGCTATCGTGGGAAGACTCGAGATGCCCAACCCAAGATATCCGACCTTAAGGAAGACATGCGTATCCTATCTGCTATGGGTATCCACATACTTAGAACTTACAATGTGCATCTCCCCCATGCCGAAAATGTCCTAAAGGCTATTACCGAGCTAAGAGCGGAAGATGCCTCCTTTGAAATGTATGTCATGCTCGGAGCTTGGATAGACTGTGAGAATGCTTGGCAACCCGGGCAAGAAAACCATGAAGGAGAGAGCCCTCGCAATGAAGTTGAAATCGCAGAAGCAGTACGACTCACTCAACAGTACCCCGACATCGTAAAAGTCATCGCTGTTGGCAATGAGTCCATGGTACACTGGGCGCAAAGCTATTTCGTTAGACCAAAAGCAATACTTGGATGGGTGAATCACCTCCGTGACTTGAGATCATCAGGCGAGCTGCCATCAGATCTATGGCTGACCAGCAGCGACAACTATGCTTCGTGGGGCGGAGCAGATCCTATCTATCATACCGATGATCTCAATGCGCTTATCCATGCGGTTGATTTCCTTAGTGTCCATACCTACCCGATGCATGAGACGCATTACAACTATGAGTTTTGGCTGCAGCGACCTGAGGAGGCAGATATCGACAAGGATGAAAAGATCGTCCGAGCAATGGATCGTGCCTTGCTCGAAGCTCAAAAACAAGTGGCTGCCGTCCAAGCCTATATGGACCAGATCGGCGAGAACAAACCCATCCACATTGGAGAGACAGGCTGGGCTACTGTGTCAGACGAGTTTTATGGAGATCTTGGATCACGGGCCTGTGATCAGTACAAACAGGGATTGTACTATAAGCTGATCCGCGACTGGACGGATGAGACGGGCATGTCCTGCTTTTTCTTTGAGGCATTTGATGAAAAATGGAAGGACGCCGAACATCCCAAAGGCAGCGAGAATCACTTTGGGCTAATCGATGAGCACGGCCAAGCCAAATATGCCATCTGGGACCTAGTCGAAAATGGAACCTTCAGAGGGCTGACCAGAGATGGCAATGTGATTACTAAAACCTTTCATGGCGATCCACTTACAGTTAAGCAGGCTTCGCTAGCGCCTCCTACAGAATACGATAATGGATTGTAGGATAAGCGCTTAGAAATGCTATCTTAAGAACATAAATCCTATTTATGTTAGATCAAAACCCCAAAGCTCAGCTCAAAGTCCCTATGAGCCAAAAGATAGCATTTGGCATCGGCATGTTCGCCAATCAGATGTTTCCTGCCATCCTCGGAATTTTTATGGTCGTACTCGTCGAGAGCCTCGGCTTTCCAGGTTGGATGTGGGGTTTATTGGCCTTTGCTCCCCGGATTTTTGATGCATTGACGGATCCTATTATGGGATTTATCTCTGACAATACCCGCTCTCGCTATGGGCGTAGGCGCCAATACGTGTTCGCCGGAGGGATCATTATGGGCATCGCCTATATCTTCATGTGGCAACTATTTGCAGAGAACACGCTCGAGTATAACTTCTGGTACTTCTTTTTGTGGTCATTAGTCTTTTATCTGGGTTTGACGATCTTCAGCGTGCCTTATGTGGCGATGGGCTATGAGATGACTACCGATTTTCACGAGCGCACCAGTATCATGGCGGTGGCACAGTGGATCGGTCAATGGGCTTGGGTGATTGCACCGTGGTTTTGGGTGATCATGTATGATCCAGAGTGGTTTCCCTCAGCAACGATAGCGGCTCGGCAACTGGCTTATTGGGTTGCCATCCCTTGTGCCGTATGTGCTATCATACCTGCATTATTTATCAAGAGCGAATCTACTCTTGACAAGGACTATACCCCGCTCAGTATTGCTGGCATCTTTGGGAGTATAGGTGATATCCTCTACGGCTTTGTCGAGGCCTTTAAGATTAAGTATTTCAGAAAACTGTGTTTTGCGACCTTTCTGATCTTCAATTCATTTAACACGGTGGCCGCATTGACATTTTTTGTCATTGTGTACAAGCTATTCAATGGAGATGCTGGTGCGTCAGGAGTATGGGTGTCGCTGTTTGGTTGTTTGGGCGCAGTCGGTACGACTTTCATCGTCATTCCGATAGTAACCAGAATGGCTAAGACTATGGGTAAAAAGAAAGCATTTATGATCGCACAAGGGATCTCCTTGATTGGTTATCTACTACTGTGGTTCCTCTTTGTTCCAGGCAAGCCGTGGCTGTATATTATCGCCTTGCCATTCTTTTCATTTGGTATCGGGAGTTTATTCACCATAATGATGTCGATGACAGCTGATGTCATCGATATTGATGAACTCAACACCGGCCTCCGCCGAGAGGGACTCCTTGGTGCGATCTACTGGTGGATGGTCAAGGTAGGCTATGGCATCGCTGGCGGACTCAGTGGTGCAATGATCGCCTATGTAGGGTTCAATCCCGACTTAGCAACAGTCGACCAGCAGAGTGCTGTAGACGGCCTCCATGGATTCTTCTGTTTCTTTCCTGCTGTGGGAACCATCATAGCAATGTGGGTTATGAGTGATTACGATCTAACAGAGGATAAGG
>CAZJTO010000171.1:0-5974 GCA_964548935.1 uncultured Saprospiraceae bacterium | reverse complement strand
ATTCAGGTCAGTTGTTATTTCATAATATATCAAAAAAAGACAACATATGTTAGATGCTACAGATGTCGTTCGGCGTGATAGGAAGACCGTACAAGTGGACCACTCTCTACAAAATCAAATCCTCGCTTATACCCCTCTTCTTCATAAAGCTTGAACAAATCTGGATGTATATAGTCAGCTACCTCGAGATGACGCTTAGTAGGTTGCAGATACTGCCCGATGGTGACTACATCACAATCGTGTTCTCTCAGATCATCAAGTATATGCAGTACTTCATCCTTAGTTTCTCCCAGACCTACCATAAAGCCAGACTTAGTCCGCTTCCCATGGGCCTTGGTTCTCTTGATCTGTTCGAGGCTACGGGCATATTTGGCCTGCGGCCTCACCATGCGGTATAGTCGTGACACGGTCTCCATGTTATGACTCACAACTTCCTGACCTCCATCGATCATGCGTTCAAGCGCCTCCCAATTAGCCTTAGTATCTGGAATAAGGGTTTCTATAGTCGTCGTAGGAGATAGTTCCTTCGTCTGAACTACAGTTTGATACCATATCTCAGCACCTCGATCCTTGAGTTCATCTCTATTTACCGATGTGAGCACCGCATGCTTTACCTGCATCAGCATAATTGCTTCAGCTACTCTTCGCGGTTCATCTTCATCATACTCTGGTGGACGGCCAGTCATGACTGCACAAAATGAGCATGATCTGGTACATACATTACCCAATATCATGAATGTAGCTGTGCCTGCCCCCCAGCACTCTCCCATATTGGGACAATTGCCACTCTGACAGATCGTGTGTAACTGATACTCATCGACAAGCCTTCGCACACGCTTATAATCTTCACCTATAGGGAGTTTCACTCTAAGCCAATCAGGCTTTCGGACCCGAGCTTCCTTAGATACCTTACTTACTACTGGTAATTCTACCACTGGCTAATTTGGTCTGATTAAAATAATACTCAAATATATCACGAGTTCTTTGTCACTTACAACTTGCGGCGTCCGAACTGATAAGATGCATACAGCTTAGTAAGAATAAATGAATTACGCACATCCTCTCTTTCGATCAGTAATGGAATCTCCCGTGGAAAGACATCAACCATCAAACCAATTTCAAATGCCTTTACTTTTTCGTCAAATGCGCCTAAGGCCCAATGTAATCCTACTTTACCATGTATCCCGATGGTCGGAGTGATATCGGTGATACCCGTAAAAAAATTGGTCCCGCCATATATATTGTCAAAGTCTAAGAAATCCTCACGCACCTCGTCACTATACTCAAGAGTCTCAACCGTCGGATCAAGTAAGTCTGCATCTCTCCTTATCACTCGTAGAAAATATGGCTTGATAAGGCCAAGGCTCGCCCCGCCTTCATAGATCAATCCCATGGCCACTCCTTTGCGTCGAGTCTTTTCTGATAGATAGCGCTTCTGTCCATACGTAAACCTGAACGTAAAAAACTGACTGCTCTTCCCAAAAATAAATGGGTCCCTAGGCAGGCCATCGATACGCTCACCGAAAATCTCCTGGCGTCTCTCTCTCGAATCCTTGTAGAATCCAAACTCAAACGATTGGTAGGTGGTCTTATAGTAACTCTTCAGCGTTCCCTTCTTATAGGCTAAACTGAAGCCTTCAATATGAGGTCTGATCTCAAACAATCGCTCCGTACTATAGACGACACCCTTTAAATTATATTCAACCGGCTTAGGCTGAAATGTAGTCTGACTAAGACCAACACTCGCTGCCAACCCCGTGAAAAGTAGAGCTATTAAAAATCGTACTAGCATATACAGTCTAAAATAGAATAATAATACTAACCTTGCTAACTATCCAATGTCTTACAACAAGTCAACAATGAAAGTTGTCATCTGTAGTCATTTTATTTCTCCTCGATTGGAATATATCGCCCAATGGCTTGAGAATAGATGGTCATTGCCGGTGAGAATCAATGAAAAGCTCACAGCTCAAGAAGCAATCATCATACACTATGGTAAAAACCACACTGGAACACGTGCCGTATCCATGCCCGATTCGGGGCTATTGTCTCGTAGTGGCATTGATCCAGTTGACATAAAGCCCAATTTATCTGACACTCATTGCAAATTGTTTTACGCAAGGCATAGTAGTACCCTAGACCTCGACTTTGATTACTTCTCAATGGTATTTTATTTGTTGTCGAGGTATGAGGAATACATATATCCTGAAACCGACGAGCACGGGAGGTGGATCAGTACCCAGTCTGCGGCAGTCCAGCATGGATTTATACGACAGCCAATCCTTGATCTATGGCTCATCTATATAGAAGGTATCATTGAAACTAAAACGCCATATCGTTTTGACAGAAATCGACCAATTAATTATGTACCAACCATTGATATTGATATACCCTACGCCTATAAAAACAAACAATGGCGAAATCTTGCTGGCTTTGTAAGAGACACAATTTTAGTAGATAAAATCAAGGTGAGTGCTCGTATGTCCTATATGCGCGATCATATCGATCCGTACGATACCTACGACTATCTCTTGGAGCAATTACAGCCCTATACGGAGTCAAGATTCTTTTTTCTATGTAAATATCAGAAGCCATTTGATGAAAATCACCTCATCCAAAAGAAGGAGTTTAGGCAATTAGTAGAGCGGATCGCTCAATCTCATCCTATTGGTATTCATCCTTCTTACACTTCTAATAGTGATGCGCCTGCCATTGCAGCAGAGAGTAAAATCCTTGCCGCAATCACCGACCAAAGCATAACTGCAAGCCGTCAACACTTTCTCCGTATGTCTATGCCTCAGACCTATCAAGCCCTAATTAAAGCTGGAATTACAAGCGATCATAGCATGATGTATGCTGATCAGCTAGGATTTAGAGCCTCGACCTGTCATCCTTTTCAATGGTATGATCTGAGCCAAGAGCGTACTACTGAGCTCACGATTCATAGCCCATGCCTGATGGATGTTACGCTCAAGAATTATCTCAAACTTACCCCTGAAGAGTCAAGAGCCGTTATTGACGAATTGAAAAAGACGATCTCTGCCGTCAACGGAACCTTAGAATTTATCTGGCACAATAGCTCATTTTCTGCTGCTCACGGTTGGGATGGTTGGCAGGAGACCTTTGAATATCTGCTAAAGGCTTAGTTTTGACCTAGAAGAAATCATAAACACTTTATGTCTAATGCCTTATCACCAACTACGACACTTACTGTCATTATAGGATATTTCTTGTTTTTGATCGTCATATCCATAATCACCTCCAGAGGTGCTGATAATCAGACCTTCTTCACAGCTAATAAGAAGTCTCCATGGTATCTCGTAGCATTTGGCATGATCGGCACCTCCTTATCAGGGGTTACGTTTATCTCCATACCTGGTGTGGTTGGAGCGGGTGGATATAACATGAACCTGTCGTATATGCAGATGGTCATGGGATATTTAGTGGGATATCTGGTCATAGCCACCGTGCTGATGCCCTTATATTATAAGCTTAACCTGACTACGATTTATGGTTACCTGAGGCAGCGATTTGGAGTCGTATCTTACAAGACTGGAGCCTTTTACTTCCTGGTCAGCCGTATCGTAGGGGCTTCTTTTCGATTGTTTTTAGTTGCTATCGTATTGCAAAAATTTGTGATGGACAGCTTGGGTGTATCCTTTTACATGACAGTTGCCATCACGATTATCTTAATTTGGATTTATACTTATCGGGGAGGAATTAAGACTATCGTCTGGACCGATACCATCCAAACGGCCTGTATGTTAAGTGCTGTGGTCTTGACAATTTGGGCGATTGGGGGAAGTCTCGATCTGAGCCTTTCTCAGATGTGGGGTGAGATCTCTACTCAAGGATTTACCAAGATGTTCTACTTTGGAGATGGATGGTCCGACCCGAACAATTTCTATAAGCAATTTATCAGTGGCGCACTCATCGCCATAGTGATGACGGGACTCGATCAAGATATGATGCAGAAGAACCTCACTTGCAAGTCCCTCGGTGACGCCCAGAAAAATGTATTCACCTTCAGTTTCATACTGATTTTTGCGAATTTATTATTCCTCGTGCTCGGCGGCTTACTGTATGTCTATAGCATGAAGTCGGGAATCGCTATCCCTGATCGCACTGACCTGATGTATCCAGAAATTGCCCTCAATCATCTCGGGTCTGGTATAGGCATCATTTTCATTTTAGGGCTGATAGCCGCAGCATATAGCAGTGCAGATTCTGCACTTACCGCATTGACCACATCCTTTTGTATCGACTTCTTAGATTTTGAACGAACTGAAAGAAGTGAGGAAGAGAAAAAGAACCTTCGCCTCAAGGTCCACATTGCCTTCTCAGTCATACTATTCATTGTCATCGCTTCATTCAAACTATTAAATAATGATGCCATCATCAACCAGTTGTTTAGAGCGGCAGGATACACCTATGGGCCACTTTTAGGACTATTCACCTTTGGTATGTTTACCAAAATAAACCTGCGTGATCGCTGGGTCTGGCTCGTTTGTCTCATCGCTCCACTTCTGACGGTATTTATTGATCTCAATAGCGTATCCTTGCTCGGAGGTTTCAAGTTTGGATCGATGCTGATCGCATTAAATGGTCTCCTGACATTCATAGGATTGTGGATATTATCACTCAATCATAGAGCCTCATCTTTGACATAGTCATTGAATTGTACCGATTCTTATCCTCGGTAATTTTATTTTTTGTTAGCTTGAGAATATGAATAGACGCACATTTCAACTGGAGCTTAGCACGCTCATAGGAGGTAGCTTAGTCTTACCTTTTGCTTCATGTAAAACGGCTGAAGGTTCCAAGATAGATGTAAGCACCTATGACATCGCTGAGGTCGGAATTCCCACTTTAAGAGAGCTAATCGACGAGAGACAGATCAGCATCAAAGATTTAACTCAGCTCTACTTAGATCGTATCCAAGCAATCGATGTTGATGGCCCAGGACTGAACTCAATAATCCATGTCAACGCCAATGCACTCAAGCGAGCAGAGCAATTAGATAAAGAGCTTAACAGTAATAGTGGAAGTCCTCTATATGGCATCCCCGTCATACTCAAGGACAACATAGATACTGCTGATATGCCCACAACTGCTGGCTCACGAGCTTTGGATGGGTCATATCCACCTCGAGATGCACATATCACCCAGTTGCTTAGAGAAGCAGGTGCTGTGATCATCGCTAAGGCCAATCTATCTGAGTGGGCTAACTTCAGAGGTGAGAATAGCACCAGCGGGTGGAGTGGACTCGGTGGCCTAACTAAAAATCCATATAAGCTCGACCGCAACACCTGTGGTTCCAGTGCAGGGTCAGGTGCAGCAGCAGCAGCAAGCCTCTGTGCCGTAGCCATTGGCACAGAAACTAATGGCAGTATAGTCTGCCCATCCTCAACGAATGGTCTCGTAGGAATTAAGCCCACAGTGGGACTCGTGAGTCGTAGCGGGGTCATCCCGATTTCCTCAACTCAGGATACGACAGGGCCCATGGCAAGAACTGTTGAGGACGCTACTTTATGTCTAGGAGTTATAGCCGGCAAGGACAGCCAAGATGCTGCCTCGCAAGATATCCCCAAAGTCATCAAAGACTACTCGGTCTATCTTAAAAAGGATGGTCTCCAAGGCAAGAAAATAGCCTACTACAACATCGAATCGAACTATACGGAGTCCGATCGCAAGGGTGAAGTAGATCCCATTTTCAGTCTGATCCATGCTGCCATGGACGATATGAAATCTCAAGGAGCAGAATTCATCGAGATAGACAATATCTCTGCACCACATGTGTTCAGTGATTCATTTGAGATTATGCTGTATGAGTATAAAGAAGGACTGAACGCTTACTTTGACAGCCTTGGCGATAAAGCACCAGTGAAAACGATAGATGAACTCATCGAGTGGAATCGTCAAGACTCTGTTGAGCTGAAGTACTTTGGCCAAGAGCATCTGGAGGCTGCGGCAG
>CAZJTO010000170.1:0-6018 GCA_964548935.1 uncultured Saprospiraceae bacterium | reverse complement strand
TGGCCTTAGGCGCTTTTCTATTGACGATTATTGGTGGGATTACGTACCTATATCGGTATTCCAGAAAGTCTAATCATCTATTAGCAGAAGAGCGCAATCGCTACGAAAAAATACTGTTGAATATACTTCCCAAAGACACTGCCGACGAGTTACAACAAAAAGGGTATGTAGAAGCCAAAAAGTTTGATCAAACTTCTGTATTATTTACTGACTTTAAGGGTTTCACCTCCTACAGCGAACTGATGTCAGCAGAGGACATGGTCAAAAGTATTGACTTTTACTTCAGCAAATTTGATGAAATCATCGGACGATATAACCTTGAAAAAATCAAAACCATAGGGGATGCATATATGTGCGCTGGCGGGCTACCTACTGAGAATAGTACCAACGCCAAGGATGCGGTCCTTGCAGGTATAGAGATTCTTTCCTTAGTTAAGAAAGTCAACTTAAATCCTCCTGCTGGAATTCAGCCTCTCGAAATAAGAATAGGGATTAATACGGGCAGTACCGTGGCAGGTATCGTGGGTACTAAAAAATTCCAGTATGATATATGGGGCAGCACTGTTAATGTCGCCTCACGTATGGAATCCGCCTGTGAGACAGGTAAGATCAATATATCGGATCATACTTATCAATTGGTCAAAGACGATGTAAGCTGTACCTATCGAGGAGAGATAGAAGTCAAGAATGGCCTCAAGCTAAAGATGTACTATGTCGACGAAGAAGAGTATGTGGATTTTGATCATAATCTGACTTTCTCTAAAGTTGATATCCTTACTGCAGTAGGTGGATAGCCAATTGCAGCTATCCAGGAGTGATCCATCCGATAAAAGCGGATCAATGCCAGATCGACTTGGATTAATTCTTGCACTATACTTAGCACAAATCTTTTACGTAACTTGAACTAAGAAAACAGAGAAACTGCAATCTCAACCATTGATATGCACGGAGACCAGAATTTTGAATTTGACGATATTTTTATTTTTCGATATTCTATTGTCGTTGAGATGATCTCCGGAGTACAACAGGGGTTATCAGATGCCTATAGATATTTGACTACTATAGTTGTTGCTCGGGAGTTGCCCTATGTCGTAATTCCGGGGGATAGGTCGAGTCTGCAGTCCCAATCACATAATCAATCAATATGTCTGTAGAATCTGTCAGTAACAAGCCTGAATCAGCAAGCCAAGAATTATTGGTGTCAGCTGATCGTCAAGGTGTTACAAAGAAAAAAAAGAAGAAGAATAAAAAGAAACCGAAAGCGGAGTATGAGATGTTCTCTAAGAATGCTGTAGGCCTACTCAGAACTACACTTCGCAACAATACAGATTTTACCAATATCGCTGACAATAAGGCTAATGTACTCTTGTCGTTGAATGCGATCATGTTGACATTCTTTGTGCCACTGATCTTGCCCAATATCGGACTTGTCCGTCAGTATAGATTGACAATGCCGCTTATATTATTAGTGCTCACATGTGTTGTGACGATATATATAGCCTTTCTGGTGTTACGACCAGGGAAGTTTGGGGATCAACGGGTGAGTAGTGAGGAGGGTGCCCGACTGAGTCCATTCTTTTTTGGGAACTTCGAAAAGATGACCAAGGATGATTTTTTAAAACACTTTGAAACCGTTCTAAATGATGAACGAAAGGTCAAGCAATTCCTCGCTAATGATTTTTATTTCCTAGGACTTCGACTGGGTGAAAAGATGAAATATGTGCGCTTGGCATTTAACATATTTATTGGTGGACTCTTTCTGTCTATCTTATTATCAATCATTTTAATATTAATTTATTCGTGATGCATCAACTTATATTTATTAGCCTTCTATTGTACTCAATAGGCGTATCAGAAATTGACCCAATAGAATCCTCCAACAGTTATAATGATGGACCCTATCTCCTCTTGGAGAAAAAAAATACAATCCGTACCGTTTGGGTGGCGGATGGCGAGCTACACGAAAAAAAGTACTCATCAAAAGAACCTCTTGAGTTTGATGTTTCTGTATTACCTAAACTCTCCATACCAGAAAAATTTAAATGGGAGTCTAAACCAAAGGGGAAGTACACCACTGACGAGCAAGTAGTAGCACTGAGTGATATTCATGGTCAGTACGAGGTATTCGTCAACTTGTTACGCTCGCATGCTATCGTAGACGAAGACAATAACTGGAGCTTTCAAAAGGGACATCTTGTGATCGCTGGAGATGTCATGGATCGTGGAGACAAAGTAATGGAGTGTCTCTGGTTGATTTATAAACTGGAGCAACAAGCTCAAGAAGCTGGTGGACATGTGCATTTTTTGCTGGGCAATCATGAGCTCCTAGTGATGAACGGCGTCCTGGACTATCTCCACCGTAAGTACCGATACACATCAGCCTTATTGAAAACTCCGTATAACGAGCTGTTTTCTAAAGATACGGCACTAGGCAAATGGCTGGCAAGCAAAAATATCTTACTCCAAATCAATGATGTCCTGTATGTCCATGCAGGAATATCTCAGGAGACCATGTCGCTTGATCTGGGGATAGATGCCATTAATGATACCTTCAAGAAAGATCTCTATCATCAAGATGAAAATATCATTGATTCTGACCTCAAACTAGCGACTCTCTATTATGAAGATGGACCGCTATGGTACCGAGGGTATGCTTATCCTTATTCGTTTAACAAAGAGAATGTAGATAAGACCTTGAGTGAGTTGAACTTAAGATCAATAGTAGTGGGGCATACTTCTCTGCACAATATAAAAGGGCTGTACGATAACCGTATTGTCCTTATCGATTCGAACATTAAACTCGGAGAGACAGGTCAACTGTTTATGAATGACAAGGGATCTTATGCAGTAGGAAAAATGGATGGATCTACAACTGCACTCATATCTGAAGAGCACAAATCAGATGATAGGAAATCCCTCTTCGACCATATCTATGATCAAGATCAAGTCATCATACGTGTGTCGCATGACTTAAAGACTATAGAGAAACACTTTAACGATACAGAGCTAGAGACGGATGGACAGATCTCTATAATTGCTAATAAGGAAGAATTAAGATTTAGTGCTGCGTTTAAGCCTGGCGGCAAAAGTAGAAGAGAAATATGCCGCCTACCTCCATTGAAGATGAATCTGAAAAAGTCTGAACTCGAGACCTTCAATTTCATAAAGGATCACGACAAGATGAAAATTGTATTTCAGTGTCAATCGTCGTCAAGATATGCGGAGACTATCAAAATGGAGAAGTTTCTATATGACCTCTATGGCATAGTCAGCCCTTATGGATTCAGATCTAAGTTGGTCAAGGTTAGATTGGAGGACTATGACAAGTTAGTTGATGGATTTGTGATTGAGAGTGATGCAGATATCCAAAGAAGGCAAGATCTAGATATGATAAAAGTCGGTACCATAGCAACATCCGCACTGAACAGGGAGGAATATGTCAAGATGTGTCTGTTCCAATATTTGATTTCTAATGCAGATTGGTCTGCAAGAAAAGGTCATAATACCGATCTATTTAAGAGGAATACCGATAATTCACTGATTGTCATACCCTATGATTTTGACTTTTCAGGTATAATCGATAACAGCTATGCCGCCCCTCCCGAGCAACTGCCTATAGAGGATGTTACGGAGCGATATTTCATGGATAGGAATATGCCATTGGAGGAGCTACAAGCGGGCGCTAATTTCTATATAGCTAAGGAACAGGAGTTTTATCAGTTGGTGCAGGAAGCATCATTTTTAAGTGATGGCTCTAAAAAGAGACTGAACAAATATCTTGAAAGCTTTTATAAGACGATTAAGAACGACAAGAAGTTGAAGCGCCTAGTTAAGAATTAACAAAGGCTGTCCTCATCTGTGTAGGATATCCCATTGGTGATCATTCGCTTGGATCGAGGTACTTTACTTAATATACGAGCTTAGTTTTACGCGCTTCTTATGGGGTATCGCTGGGCTCTGGGAGGCAATCCTCAGTAGGTGCTGATCCTTGTCACTGGCGAACACCAGATGAAATAGCTGGGCCACGGAGATAAGTGCCTCGGGGCGATCTACAAGGTGAAATTCATCACCAACGGCTACAGAGCCTTCATTCAGTATGCTGATATACGTGCCGCCACGTCCATACTCGATAAACTGTCGGATCATATCTTGCGTGCCGAACTTATGCCCCAGCTTATAACAGGGCTCTCTGTATTGTGATACCTGCACTGTTGCCGTCCCGACTCTATAGATGTCTCCGAGATAGAGGTTATGCTCGTCAAAGTCAGCAACAGTGAGATTCTCCCCAAACATGCCCCAACTCCAGTCAAGATGTGGGTACAACTTCCTCCAGTATGGATATTGTTCTGCAGCATATAGGTAGCAAGCCTTATAGTATCCTCCATGATGAAGACGATCGGATAACTCATCACCTACCACGTCATTTTTAGTGAGGAATAGTGGTTCCTCTGAAGGCTTCTTGAAGATGCCAGTAGTTACTTGATTACCCTTCCACATGAAGGATCTGGGTTTGGCGATATTGGTGGATATAATCCGCATACGCTTTAAATGTTATAAATCAGATAGCTTAAACAGAATGAACCTCTCGCTTCAATAGCAATAGAACCTCTATTGTAGAGCCAGAAAAATTTTGGTCTATTGAACTAACGAGTTCCCAACCTTCCTGTCCCAACTCATTTAATTGTGAGATCATCTCAGCAGGTTGGAAGGTCTTTGTTTTAATCCATTTCCCTTCATAGGACATCGTTAAGGCTAATGATTTATACTCGAATTTTTTCATAGACTATAGTTATAAGCTCTAAGTTATTGCAACTTAACAATCTTCTGCGTAGAACGCCGCCCATCAGCAGTCTCGATGCTACTATACATCATTTAATCACATCCTTTAACCTATCAAGACATGATCTCTCGTTATGTTGGCTATAGAGGTGGTCCCAGCTAATTGCATATCTCGGATCAACTCTGTTATCAGTATATCAAGTACCATCTCAACACCTTGCTGCCCAAGTGCACCCAAACCCCAACAATAAGGTCTTCCAATACATACTGCTGTAGCACCTAATGCTAAGGCTTTAAATATGTCCGTACCTCTCCTGATTCCGCCGTCTATTAGTACGGGAATGTCATTTTGTATTTCATCTACGATTTCTGGAAGACAATCAATAGTGGCTCTGTTGCTTTCCAATTGTCTGCCTCCGTGATTTGAGACAATGATGCCGTCAACTCCACGGGACTTCGCAATGGCGGCATCTTCTTTAGTGACGATACCTTTCACTACTATTTTCATGTCACAATTAGACCGCAGCCAATCGATCATATCCCACGTCATCCCTGGATCTGCAAAGCCCATTCCATCGGGTAGAATACCCTCAAAATTCCCCATTTTGTTGTTTCCAGCTTTAGAGAGCTTCATGAGTGTGGTGCCGCTTCTTTCGCGATTTCCGACCACAGGTGTATCTATAGTCAATACACATACGGTACATCCTGCAGTTTGTGCTCTGTCGAGCAACAACTTAGTAACAGTTCGATCTGGGGTAGGATATAATTGAAACCACAGCTTGGCTTGAGACTGTTCTGCAATTTCTATAACAGATGAATTAGAGACTGTAGAGACGATCATTTGGTGCTTCTTTGCAACAGCCGCCTTTGCTGTTGCTATTTCACCATCTGGATGAAAGAATCCTTGAAACCCAACAGGACTCAGGATAATCGGATTGTCCAATCTTTGCCCAAACAAGTCAACTCCAGTTGATATCTGTCTTACATCAATGAGCCGACGTGCTCTGATTTGAATACGTTGATAGGAGTCCACGTTTTTCTGTACCGTGTTCAGGTCATCTGCGCCACCATTGAGATAAAGAAGCGCATCTTCACCCATGACCTTCCTCGATAGTTCTTCAAAATCAAATACATTTTTCAAGGTTGACAAATCTGGTGTTTTGTCATCTTTCGAGTGATTTCCGCTCTTTGGGTCAGTAGTTGATTTTGAGTTCATATGTCATTTTGTTGTGGCTTAAC
>CAZJTO010000169.1:0-6028 GCA_964548935.1 uncultured Saprospiraceae bacterium | reverse complement strand
TGATTGCTGCATTGTTACACAACTACAGCATCAAAGTGAACAGTGAAATCGGAAGGTACAAGAGAGAGAAGTTCAATATCAGCATTGGTGATGAGTTGCCTGCTGGCGTATTGAAATTAGCTAAGGTCTATATGGCCAAAAAGCGTAAACTAAAAGTAGGCGATAAGCTTGCCGGGCGCCATGGTAACAAGGGTATCGTAGCCCGTATAGTGCGTGATGAAGATATGCCATTTCTTGAGGATGGTACTCCTGTAGATATCGTGTTGAACCCATTAGGTGTACCATCACGGATGAATATCGGACAGATATTCGAGACGGTATTAGGTTGGGCTGGAGAGAAGCTTGGAGTGAAGTTTTCTACTCCGATTTTTGATGGAGCATCAATTGGTGAGATTGATGAATATGTCAAGAAAGCGGGTCTCCCTGAATTAGGACAGACTTATCTATATGATGGTGAGACTGGAGACAGATTCCACCAACAGGCGACAGTAGGTATTATATATATGATCAAGTTATCGCACATGGTCGATGATAAGATGCACGCCAGATCGATAGGGCCATACTCATTGATTACTCAGCAGCCATTAGGTGGTAAGGCTCAGTTCGGTGGACAGCGCTTTGGAGAGATGGAAGTATGGGCATTGGAGGCGTTTGGTGCAGCCAATATTCTACGAGAGTTGTTGACGATCAAGTCTGATGACATCATGGGTAGAGCTAAGGCTTACGAGGCAATCGTAAAAGGTGAGAACCTTCCTGAGCCAAATATCCCTGAATCATTCAATGTACTCATTCACGAATTGAGAGGTTTAGCTCTCGACGTGAAGTTGGACTAATTTTTTAACGAACAAATTTTAAAGGCCAGTAATATGCCATTCAAAAAGAATTTAAGTAGAAATACCTCAGATTTCAGTTCTATAACGATTAGTCTTACTTCTCCTGATGACATCTTAGAAAGATCATTTGGAGAGGTCCTTAAGCCTGAGACCATAAACTATCGGTCGTATAAACCAGAAAGAGATGGTCTTTTCTGTGAGCGGATCTTTGGACCAGTTAAGGACTATGAGTGCTACTGTGGTAAGTATAAAAGAATAAGATATAAAGGTATCGTATGTGATAGATGTGGGGTAGAGGTAACTGAGAAGAAAGTGCGTCGTGAGCGCATGGGACACATCAAGTTAGTTGTGCCTGTAGTTCACATATGGTTCTTCAAGTCACTCCCTAACAAGATTGGATATCTCTTAGGATTGTCTTCTAAGAAACTCGAGTCGATCATATACTATGAGAGATATGTAGTTATCCAAGCAGGAGTTAAGGAGGAAGAAATCGAACTCAAAGCGCTACTTACTGAAGAAGAGTACTTTGAAGTGTTAGACAGCTTGCCTCAAGATAATCAACTGCTTGATGATAGTGATCCTAATAAATTCATTGCTAAGATGGGTGCGGATGGTGTTAAGGGTCTATTGGAGCGATTAGATTTAGATCAGTTATCATACGATCTGCGTCACCAAGCAGCTACAGAAACTTCGCAGCAGCGTAAATCAGAAGCACTCAAGAGACTCAGAGTTGTTGAGGCATTCAGAGAAGGTCAGACTCATATAGAGAATAAGCCAGAATGGACAATCATTGAGTACCTACCGGTTATACCACCAGAACTGAGACCATTGGTTCCACTTGACGGTGGGCGATTTGCGAGTTCGGATCTTAATGACCTGTATCGTAGAGTAATCATCAGAAACAATAGACTTAAGCGTCTTCTTGAAATCAAGGCACCAGAGGTGATCTTGAGAAATGAGAAGAGAATGCTTCAAGAGGCTGTAGATTCATTATTTGACAACTCTCGTAAGTCTAATGCTGTAAAGGCAGAAGGTGGGCGATCGTTGAAGTCACTCAGTGATATCTTAAAGGGAAAACAAGGACGTTTTAGGCAGAATCTACTCGGTAAGCGGGTTGATTATTCTGGACGTTCGGTAATTGTCGTAGGACCTAACTTGAAGCTACATGAGTGTGGTCTTCCAAAAGGTATGGCCTCGGAGTTATTCAAGCCATTCGTGATCCGTAAGTTGATAGAGCGTGGTATCGTAAAAACGGTAAAATCTGCGAAGAAACTTGTAGATCGTAAAGATCCAGTAATTTGGGAGATTCTTGAGGGAATCTTGAGAGGTCACCCGATCATGCTTAACCGGGCTCCGACACTACACAGATTATCAATTCAAGCCTTCCAACCTAAATTAGTTGAGGGCAAGGCGATTAGACTACATCCATTGGTATGTGGTGCGTTTAACGCAGATTTTGATGGTGATCAGATGGCCGTTCACGTGCCACTAAGCCAAGGAGCAATCCTTGAGGCACAGCTGCTGATGTTGGCATGTCATAACATGCTTAACCCACAGAATGGTTCTCCGATTACTTTACCATCACAGGATATGGTATTGGGACTATACTACATCACTAAGCCTAAGGCTAACGCCAAAAAGAATGAGAAGGCATCTCACTTCTACTCTTCGGAGGAGGTGATGATCGCATATAATGAAGGTAAATATGACATTCATGACAGTGTCACTGTAAAAGCTCTTGTTGAAAATGAGCTGGGACACTTAGTACATGAGCGTATTACAACAACTGTGGGTAGAGTTCTCTTCAATGAGCATATTCCTGAGGGAGTACCTTTTGCCAATGAGCTCCTCACCAAGAAAAACCTTAAGAAGGTTATCGGTGATCTCATCGAGAGAACAGATTTTGCTGTAGCAGCAGAGTTTTTGGATAAGATTAAGGATCTCGGATTCTATTGGGCATTCAAAGGAGGGTTGTCTTTCAACTTAGGAGATTTGATTACTCCAACTCTCAAAGAGAGCACGCTTGTAGAAGCTCAAAATGAAGTTGACGAGGTATGGGACAACTATAACATGGGTCTTATCACCTCTAATGAGCGATATAATCAAGTGATCGATAAGTGGACTTTTGCAGATAATAAGATTACTGATACCCTGATGACAGAGCTTGCTGAACACAAAGGAGGATTTAACTCTGTGTTCATGATGCTTGATAGTGGCGCACGTGGTAGTAAGCAGCAGATCAAACAGCTATGTGGACTTAGAGGTCTGATGGCTAAGCCGAGAAAATCAGGTGATACCGGTGGGGCGATTATCGAGAATCCAATCCTTGCGAATTTCGTAGACGGATTATCAGTACTCGAGTATTTCATCTCTACGCACGGTGCACGTAAAGGTCTTGCCGATACAGCACTAAAGACGGCCGATGCCGGATATTTGACGAGAAGATTAGTTGATGTATCTCAGGACGTCATTATCATCGAAGAAGATTGTGATACGCTCAGAGGAATTGACACTACAGCACTTATCGACAATGATAAAGTTGTAGAAAATCTTGCACCACGGATAGCGGGTAGATATACACTTAATGACATACTTCATCCAGAGACAGAGGAAGTAATGCTTAAAGCAGGAGAATATATTACTGAGAAAATGTCTCGTGCAATTGAAGATACGGGTCTAGAGACAGTAACAATCAGATCAGTACTTACATGTGAAACCAAGAAGGGTGTATGTACCAAATGCTATGGTAAGAACCTAGCAACTGGACGTATATCGGAGCTTGGTGATGCGGTAGGTGTTATCGCAGCACAGAGTATCGGTGAACCGGGTACACAGTTGACGTTACGTACGTTCCACGTGGGTGGTGTTGCATCAGTAAGTAAGACAGAGTCCGAAAGCGTTGCAAAATTTGACGGAGTTCTTGAGTTTGATAACGTATCTACGATTGAATATAAAGAGGGCGATACAACTAACGATGTAGTCATCTCTCGTTCTGGTGAGATCAGAATATTGGAGCCAGAAACTAAGAAGGTGCTCGCTAACATCCATATACCGTACGGATCAAATCTTTTCATCAAAGGGAAGAGAAAGGTCAAGAAAGGTACAGTGATTTGTCAGTGGGATCCTTTTAACGCCGTTATCGTATCCGAGTTCTCTGGTATTATCCAGTATGAATCGATCGAGGAAGGCGTGTCATTCAGAGCAGAGCGTGACGATCAAACAGGTAACGTCGAGAAGATCGTTATTGAGTCTAAGAAGAAAAAGAAAGTTCCTACGATCAATATCCTTGATGAGGATGGTGATGTAATGAGAAGTTATAACCTTCCTGTGGGCTCGCATATCTTGGCAGAAAATGGAGATAGCATCGTGGCAGGATCAAGAATTGCTAAGATTCCACGTCAGTTAGGTAAAATTCAGGATATCACAGGTGGTCTACCGAGAGTAACGGAGCTTTTCGAAGCTCGTAATCCATCAAATCCTGCAGTGACAGCAGAGATAGATGGTATCGTATCGTTCGGTAAGCTTAAGAGAGGTAACCGTGAGATTTTTATCGAAGATGAGAAATCTGGACAGAAGAGAAAATATCTGGTTAAGCTATCTAAGCACCTCTTAGTACAGGAAGGTGACTTCGTAAGAGCTGGATCACACCTGTCAGATGGTGCAACATCACCTCAAGATATCTTAAGTATCATGGGACCAAGTGGTGTACAGAGGTATATCGTTAATGGTATCCAAGAGGTATATCGTTCGCAGGGTATCGGTATCAATGATAAGCATATCGAGACAATTGTACGTCAGATGATGAGACGTGTCGAAATCGTGGATGCTGGGGATACGTCATTCTTAGAGGGTGAACCAATAGAGAAGTATGATTTCTTAGCGCAGAATGATTGGATATTTGATAAGAAAATAATCACTGAGTCAGGAGATTCTAACAAGTTGAAGCCTGGACAGATTGCTACAATCCGTCAGATCCGAGAAGAAAACTCTTATCTTAAGCGTAATGACTTAAAGACAGTAGAGTTTAGAGATGCAGTTGCTGCAACTTCTAAGCCGTTACTTCAAGGTATTACTAAGTCTTCACTTGGTACAGTGAGCTGGATTTCAGCGGCGTCATTCCAAGAGACGACCAAAGTATTGAGTACTGCGGCCATCAATGCGAAGCGTGATAGACTCGAGGGTCTGAAGGAGAATGTTATTGTTGGTAAGAAGATACCTGCAGGAACTGGTCTAAGACACTATGAGCAACTAAAAGTTACAGCTAAGGAGTATATTCCTGAAGAAGTAGAGGAAGAGGCAGCTGAATAAGCAACTCAACTTTAAATAGAATACAAAGGACTTTTAATCATCAGATTGAAAGTCCTTTTTTTATGTCTTAAGGATAGATAAGTTTTTTTGGATGTACTTGCCGAGAATGTCAAACTCCAAATTGACTGCATCTCCTTCCTTGAGAGCTTTGAATTTAGTGTGCTCATAGGTATATGGGATGATTGCCACACTAAATCTCCCTTTCTTAGGATCAACTACAGTTAGACTCGTGCCATTTAGACAGATTGATCCCTTGCTAATAACTAAGGCATCATGCTCTACTGGGTATTCTATTGTATATAGCCAACTCCCAGCGGTTTCGGTGATGTTGGTGCAAGTACCGGTGGTATCGACATGACCTTGAACAATGTGACCATCCAATCGACCATTCATAACCATACACCGCTCAATGTTCACAGGGTCTCCGACTGACCATGCTTCCAATGAAGTTTTGTCCATAGTTTCTTTGATGGCTGTCACTGTATGACTCTTACTGTCACATCGAGTGACGGTGAGACATACGCCGTCATGCGCCACACTCTGATCCACTTTCAACTCTGCCGATACAGGAGACTCTATAGTATAGTGGTAGTTAGCTAACTCTCGTTCTATATGAGTGATGGTGCCTAAGCACTCTATGATACCTGTAAACATGAAATCTATTAGATGATAATCTGTATAAAGCCAGTCAAAACGTCTTCTAATTCGACAACACCAGTAACCCGAGACTCAAATACTACACAAGTGTAGTAGTAGGTTCCTTCTTCTAGTGTATTGCCCCCGAAGTTAGTACCATCCCAATCTATCGATGGATTGTCTGTACGAAATACTTCTTGACCCCAGCGATTATAGACTGTCAACTCTATCCTATCAATAAATCTATTGAC